>DASYMY010000121.1:0-3447 GCA_036008825.1 Glaciihabitans sp. | reverse complement strand
CATCACGGCCGGTGGTCCGACGCGGTTCGCGACGAGCAGTGACGATGGCACTGCCATTTTCATCGACGGCATCCGGGTAGTGAATAACAACTTCTTTCAAGGATTCACCGAACGGCAGGGCACGATCGATCTGACTCCCGGTTTGCATGACATCGTCATGTATTTCTATGAGGGCGGAGGAGGCGCGGGATTCACCGCAAGTTATCAACCTGTAGGCGCCACCGCATTGGCACCGATTCCGAATAACGTCCTGTATTCAGGCGAAGTGAACACCAGCGCGAGTACGCTGCCGATCGTCGTGACTGGAAACTCCGGTTTGGAAATCGCCGCAGGGTCCGCCACGCTCGGAGCATTGGATGTGGCGGGTGGCAGCACCTTGAGTGTTCTCGGCACTGGCACCTTCGCCGGAACCACGCTGAGCGGCGCCGGTAATTACGGGTTTAGTGTGAAGAGCCGCACTGACCAGGTGAATCTCGGGCCCATCACTGGCGCGGGTAAAACGATCAATAAGAGCGGCGAAGGAGCCCTGGTCTTCTCGAGCACTGCGCCGGCGAACCTGACGGTCAATGCCACGGCGGGCCTGGTGGTGATCCAAGGGGGGGACGATGGGGCCATCACCACGAACCCACTTGGCACGTCCACGGTAAACTTGAGCGGCGGCGGAATCGGCTTCAGCTCAACGGTCGGCAACCCCACTTACACCACGAATGTCGCTGGCGGTGCGAGCAGCTATCGGATCGAGGCCGGGCGTTTCGGGAGCCTCTTGCTGGACTCGTCGATCACGTGGGCACCTCAGAATAATACCTTCGCGATCGCGAATGGGGCTACGGCCACGCTGTCGAGCCGGAATCTTGGCTACAGCTTGACGGTGGTGCCAGCCGTGACAGGGCAAGGCGCGCTCGTCCTTGAGCAGGGCACGATTAACTTTTCGGCCGCCGGCGGCGTAACCAATAGTGGAGGGGTGACCGTGCAGGGCGCCACCGTCAACGTGGCTGGCCCGGTCAACACCGGTGCCCTCAATGTTACCGGCAATGCGCTGGGAGTGGATAACTTCAACCCCGCCGTGACGATCGCCGGAGCCGTGACTGCAACCAGCGTCAGCGTAGCGAGGGGCACATTGAACGTCGCTGGCCAGACCACGAACGCGGGCACCTTGACTCAAACGGGCGGCACCACAAACCTCAACGCGAACTCCAGCCACGGAGCCGTGGCGGTGAGCGGTGGCGTGCTGTCTGCCAATGCCGATCTTGTCGCTACCGGCGCCTTCACCGTCTCCGGGGGAAGCGCGATCGTTGCGGGCGCGGCAACCGCCGGATCGGTTGCCGTCTCAGGTGGCAGCGCGCAGTTCCAGTCGCCGCTAACAACGACTACGGTCGCAGTTACTGGCGGTAACTTGACCGTCGGTGACCTGAACGCGTCCGGGGGCGCATCCGTATCGGGTATCGGCTCTTCCCTGAACTTCAACTCTGGCGCCGCCAGGACTATCTCGGGGAACGTGAGCGTAACCAATCAAGGAAGCGTTCGCGCGCAGAGTGGCATCACCGAAATGGGGCAAGGCGTGATCACCGTAGCTCCGCGGCAGTTCCAGGCAGGATTGGTCGAGGGGTTGCTCACCAACATCGGCGACCTCAACGGGGGCAACCCTGGTGTAACTCTACCGAATCCCGGTACCGGACGTCCTGGAACAGGGGGCGTCCAGCTTTGGCCCCGGATGGGCGAGACGAACCAGAAGGACGCCACCCACTGGGCCGATAACGAAGTGTGGGTTTATACGGGTCAGATCTTCGATGCCGACGGCGTGTTCACCTTCGCAGAAAATATCGATGATCGTGTCCGCGTGAAGATTGACGGGGTAACGGTGCTCTCGAACGATGCTTGGGACGTTCCGACCACGTCAGGCGGGACGCAAGGCTATGGGATGGGAGTCGAGCGGAATGGTTGGCACGACATCGAAATCCGCTTCCACAACGGCGGGGGTGGCGCTGGTACCGTCGGCACCTTCGGATGGGGGGGCGGAGATAACGCCAACTACCTGAACAAAGGGTTTGGCTTCAACGTCGGTGAGACTATCAGCACCAGCGGCGGCGACTATATCATCCCGCAGGACCCCGGTGACATGACGCTGTTTCGCACCGTTGTCGAGGGCGGGGGATCTGTGAGGGTGGATGGTGGTGCAACGCTCAAGACGGGAGCGATCACGGGAGCGCAAGCGATCGTGCTCGACGGAATCAATGATGTGGCCGTGCTGCAGTTGAACAACCATACGGTCGCGACCCCCAGTAGCTCCGACGTTCTGAGCGTTCCCGGCGCGGGCACCGTGTCCCTGGGCGATAACAACACCCTCACCGTCGGCGTCATTTCGGCGAACGATGGCTTCCTGGTCCTTAACAAGGCTGACGGTGCGGGGACTGGTGGGACGGTCCGCGTGACCGGTGCGATCACCGGGGGCTCCGGCCTGTTGAGCAGCAATATAGGCGCAGGAACCCTCAACGTTCAGGGAGTTCGCCTGGTCTTGAACTCTGCTCTCCAGGGCACCGGCGCTTTAACCGCGTCAGCGGGGGGCGTTGTGGCAGGGACAGGAAGTATTGCCGGCAGTCTCGCCGCAAATGCGGGCGGCACGATTGCTCCAGGTGACAACGGAATTGGGCTGCTCACCGTGGGCTCTCTCGCGATTACGGGAGGCAAGCTGCAACTCGAGATCAGCAGCACCGACTCCTACGACGCCTTAACCGTCCTGACGGGTGGTGTGAATCTGACCGGTGGCACGCTTGAAGGTCTCTTGACTAACTTCACCATGACTCCCGGCCAGGTGATTTACGTGATCAACAATCTAGGTGCTGGGCCAGTTGTGGGGACGTTCGCAGGTGCGCCGGACGGAAGCACAATGACGTTTGGAGCAAGGCAATTCCAGGTGAGCTATGATGCGATCTTCAACGGCAGCTTCGATTCCGGCGGCAATGACGTCGCGCTGAGACTCATTCCTGAGCCCGGCGCCTTGAGCAGCTTGCTCGGGGGAGTAGGCATGCTCTGCGGCCTGCAACGCTTCCGCCGTCGGCGCGCTTAGAGCGTGTCATGAACTTCGAGACGGAACGCCGAAGGCGTTCGAATCCTTGAGCCCAGGGTTGCAAGGGACGAGCTACCCTGGGAACAGCGTGCGAAAAGCGCTCAACCCTCCAGGGCGTTGCATCTCTGGACGGGGATCGTTCGATTCAACCCCTGTGGGTTGGCGCCCTTCGGGGAGAACCCAGGGTAAGCGCTCCTCCGTCGCGCCACCCTGGGCTGGTTGATGCAACGCCCTCGGCGTTGGCCCAAGAGTGCATGACACCATGGGTTCTCTCCCCGAAGGGCGCCAACCCCACGGCGGTTGAATCGAACGATCCCCCTCCAGAGATGCAACCCCTGCAGGGTTTAGCGCTTTTTCGCACGCTGTTCCCAGGGTAGCTGGTC
>DASYMY010000120.1:0-5784 GCA_036008825.1 Glaciihabitans sp. | reverse complement strand
CGGGGCCAATACTGCCCTCGCGCAGCTCGCCGAAGCACGTGACACGGGCAACCTTGCAAACGTAAACAAGCTTGAAAAGGACTTGGCCTTCAACCTTGGGGGTCATGTCAACCACTCGATTTTCTGGACCAACCTGAGCCCGAACGGTGGGGACAAGCCCACCGGTGAGCTCGAAGCGGCAATCAACGAGTTCTTCGGTTCATTCGACAAATTTGTGGCGCACTTCACTGCAGCGGCCACCGGCATTCAGGGCTCAGGATGGGCAGTTTTGTCATGGGACCCGCTAGGCAAACAGCTCATCATCCAACAGCTCTTCGACCAGCAGTCAAACACCGCAATGGGCACCATCCCCGTTTTGCAGTTGGACATGTGGGAGCACGCTTTCTACCTGGACTACCACAACGTCAAGGCTGACTACGTCAAAGCGTTCTGGAGCATTGTCAACTGGGAAAACGTGCAGCTCCGCTTTGCGGCTGCCCGCGACAATTCGACCGGCCTGCTGGTACTGTCTTAATTGCAATAAACCCCTTGTGGCCGGGACTTTAGTCCCGTTCGCACCACTAACCACCACTAGAAAAATCGCGTCTTCAGACGCATGAGCACTGGAGTTCCATTGAGCGTCAAGATCGGTATTAACGGTTTCGGCCGTATCGGCCGCAATTATTTCCGTGCAGCTCTCGCCAAGGGCAGCGACATCGAGATCGTTGCTGTCAACGACCTCACCGACCCCGCGGCCCTAGCCCACCTGCTGAAGTACGACACCGTTAGCGGTCGTCTGGCTGCAACCATTGAAGTTGATGGAGACACCATCATCATCGACGGTAAGCCCATCAAGGTTCTTGCTGAGCGCGACCCCGCGAACCTGCCCTGGGGCGAACTGGGTGTTGACATCGTCATCGAGTCCACCGGTCGCTTCACCAAAGAAGCAGACGCTCGCAAGCACATTGAAGCCGGAGCCAAGAAGGTTCTCGTTTCCGCGCCTGCGACCGGCGACACCGTCGCAACCCTCGTACTCGGTGTAAACGAAGACACCTACGACGCGACCATTCACGACGTCATCTCCAACGCTTCTTGCACCACGAACTGCCTCGCCCCCATCGCGAAGGTCTTCATGGAGAACTTCGGCATTGAGCGTGGCTTCATGACCACCGTTCACGCGTACACCGCCGACCAAAACTTGCAGGACGGCCCGCACAGCGACCTGCGTCGTGCCCGCGCAGCAGCAGAGAACATCATCCCTACCTCGACGGGTGCTGCTAAGGCCCTCGGCCTGGTCATCCCCGAGCTGTCCGGCAAGCTTGATGGCTACGCTTTGCGCGTACCAGTGCCCACCGGTTCCATCACTGACCTCACGTTGACTCCGTCACGTCCGGTCACGATCGAAGAGATCAACGCAGCGTTCAAGGCAGCAGCCGAGGGCCCTCTCAAGGGAATCCTGAGCTACACCGAGGAGCCCATCGTTTCCAGCGACATCGTTGGCGACCCGCACTCCTCAATCTTCGACGCTGGCCTCACGAAGGTTATCGGCGACCAGGTCAAGATCGCTTCTTGGTACGACAACGAATGGGGATACTCCAACCGCCTCGTTGACCTCACCGTTTACGTCGCCGATCGCCTGTAGGGAATAACCGTGTCGCTTCGCACCCTCGATAGTCTCGGAAATCTTTCCGGCAAGAGCGTCCTCGTCCGCTGTGACTTGAACGTCCCGTTGAAAGACGGAGAGATCACTGACGATGGCCGTATTCGCGCCTCGTTGCCCACTCTGAACGCGCTGCTGAACGCCGGCGCGCGTGTTGTTGTCGTCTCGCACTTGGGTCGGCCCAAAGGGGCTCCCGAGGCCAAATACAGCCTGGCTCCGGTAGCTAAACGTCTCAGTGAGCTACTCGGCAAATCGGTGGTGTTTGCAAGCGACACAGTTGGTCCCTCTGCTGCAGAGGCAGTGGGGTCTCTCGAGGAGAGCGGAATCGCTCTCCTCGAGAACCTCCGCTTCAATGCCGCAGAGACCAGCAAAGATGCCTCGGAACGGGAAGCGTTCGCGGCACAACTCGCTGACTTCGCCGACGCATTCGTGTCCGACGGATTCGGGGTTGTGCACCGCGAACAGGCCAGCGTGTACGAACTGGCCAAAGCACTTCCCAGCGCCGCTGGCCTGCTTATCGAGCAGGAACTCGAGGTTCTCGAGCGACTCACTAAAACCCCGGAGGCTCCGTACGCGGTAGTCCTGGGCGGTTCAAAGGTGTCTGACAAGCTCGACGTTATCGGCGCCCTTCTTCCGAAGGTGAATAGCCTTCTTGTCGGCGGCGGAATGGTGTACACGTTCCTTGCCGCACTGGGCCATAACGTTGCGTCAAGCTTGCTTGAGGAAGATCAAATCGACAACGTCAAGGGCTACCTCGCCAAAGCTGAAGAGCTCGGTATCGAAATAGTTCTTCCGACGGACATCGTGGTCGCTTCGAAGTTCGGAGCGGACGCGGAGTACGTCACAACATCCGCAGACTCAATCGAAGACACCGCGTTCGGTGCGAGCGGTCTCGGTCTGGACATTGGGCCAGAAAGCGCCAAGCGGTTCGCTGAGGTTATCGTTCACTCAAAGACAGTCTTCTGGAACGGTCCCATGGGTGTTTTCGAATTAGAGCCTTTTGCAGCTGGCACTAAATCCGTGGCGGATGCTCTCACTCGTATGGACGGCCTTGGCGTCGTCGGTGGCGGCGATTCCGCCGCCGCAGTTCGTGCACTGGGCTTCAGTGACGATCAGTTTGGTCACATTTCGACCGGGGGTGGCGCAAGTCTCGAGTTCCTCGAGGGCAAGCGACTCCCCGGACTGGAGGTCCTCGGATGGCAAGCATAAACAACACCACAGCACGGGTTCCGTTCATCGCAGGAAACTGGAAGATGAACCTGGATCACCTGCAGGCAATCGCATTCGTTCAGAAGCTTGCTTGGAGCCTGAAGGACGCTGGGCACGATTACGACACAACTGAGGTCGCCGTCTTCCCGCCGTTCACCGATCTGCGTTCAGTGCAGACGCTGATCACAGCTGACAAGCTGGATCTGAAATACGGCGCACAGGATGTCTCAGAGCACGAGTCCGGGGCCTACACGGGTGAGATCTCGGCTGCCTTCTTGAAAGCGCTTGAGACCCCGTATGTAATCATTGGCCATTCAGAGCGCCGGACCCTCCACGCGGAGACCGATGAGCAAGTAGCCGCAAAAGTTGCTGCCGCGTTGAAGCACGGCATCGTGCCCGTGATCTGCGTCGGCGAGACTGCTGATGACCTCGAAAAACACGGACCGAGCGCGGTGCCGGTCGCGCAGCTTCGCGCGGCCTTGGCGCAGGTCACCGATCAGAAGAACATCGTTGTCGCGTACGAGCCGGTCTGGGCCATTGGCTCAGGTAAAGCCGCCACACCAGAGCAGGCCGAACAGGTTGCAGCTCAGCTGCGAGTCGTTTTGGCAGAGGTTCTGGGCCAGGAAGCAGCTGACGCCACTCGAGTTCTCTACGGCGGATCCGTGAAATCCTCGAACATCGCGGGATTCATGCGTCAGCCCAACGTAGACGGGGCTCTCGTCGGAGGCGCCAGCCTCGACATTCCCGAGTTCGCGGCCATCGCTCAGTTCCTCAAACACGTCGGTGTATAACGGTTCGCCGCTTTGCGCTGCGCAAGTTAGACTGCAAAGCGGTTCAGAACCGTTCGAAAGGTAATCCGTGGAAATTCTCCAGGTCATTCTTCAGGTAGTGCTCGGCATTACGAGCCTCTTGTTGACCCTGCTCATCTTGCTTCACCGAGGACGTGGGGGAGGACTTTCCGACATGTTCGGCGGTGGTGTCACCTCCAATCTAGGAGCCTCTGGCGTTGCTGAACGAAACCTCAACCGCATTACAGTCATTTTGGCCGTCGTGTGGATCAGCAGCATTGTCGTACTTGGACTAATCACCAAGTTCGACTCTGGTGTCTAAGCAGTCTCACCTGCGTTGAAACAATCCAGCGCATAGTCTTTCGAAAAGGGGAACCGTGGCTTCAGGCGGTAGTGCAATTCGTGGTTCGCGCGTAGGCGCCGGACCAATGGGAGAACAGGATCGTGGCTTCCAGGCTGATCGAATCCAGGTGTCGTATTGGGACGAGATGGGCAATGAGACCATTCGTTACTTCGCGGCAAACCTGCCGGAGGAAGAAATTCCTGACATCATCGACTCGCCCCCAACAGGTTTGCCTGCAGGTCGAGATAAAGCGAATCCACCTTCGGTGGCCAAGCTGGAGCCGTACAAAACGCACCTCGCGTATGTGAAGGAACGCCGCACCGAGCAGGAAGCGGCGGAGCTTCTCGATGAAGCACTTCAGCAGCTTCGTGCACGGCGGGGACGGGTGAGTTCCTAGAACACTCCGTAGCGCCTAAGGGCCCTGGCTCTTGCGACAATGTCGCAAGAATCAGGGCCATTAGTGTCTTCGCCGCGGGGTCGTCACTTATGCGCGACACAGACAAAATGCCGGTCTCGACAGCAAAGCACGCTGTCGAGACCGGCATTTACCTTACGCTCTGCCTAACTAGGCGTCTTCACCGGTCCAAAATAGGCCGGGTGTAGTGAGGTTTTCGGGAACCTCGGCCGCAGCCTCGCTATCAACAAAGAAAAGGGTTCTCTTGCGTCCCTGTGCGCCCGAGGAGGGCACCTCGTGGACGCTGACATCGGCCAGAGTCAATCCGAGTGCTGACGCTTTATCTGACCCCGCCACGACTAGCCACACCCGAGCGGATGAGTTGATGACGGGCAGCGTCAAACTTAGACGCTCGGGCGGAGGCTTGGGGGAGTTGCGCACCGAGATGACCCGGAGATTTTCCTCTCGAATTCCCCCTCGGTTCGGGAAAAGCGACGCGATATGACCGTCGGGTCCCATACCCAAGAAAGTAATGTCGAAGAGGGGTACCTCGGATCCTTCGGCCGCGTTTGCCGCCAGTTCCTCTGAATACAAGGCAGCCGCGTCGTCGAGTTCAATTCCTTCGTTGGAGGCCGCGAAGGCGTGAACCCGTGTCTCGTCCAGGGCGATGTGATCGAGGAGCGCGTCCCGTGCCTGCTTGTCGTTACGTTCTGCGTCGCCGCGGGGAAGCCATCGTTCGTCACCCCACCAAAAGTTCACACGCTTCCAGTCGACGCTGTCGCGGGCGCTGGAATCGCGAATTGCCTCAAGGATGGCATATCCCATCGTTCCACCGGTGAGAACAACGGTAGCTTCGCCTCGGTCTTCGATGATGTCAATGACTTTGGTGATGAATCGCGCGGCAACTGAGCCTGCGAGAGACGCCTTATCGGGATGGACGAGAACTCGCCGTTCGTTGGTCACTGAATAGTCTCCTGCGTGTTGGTGTTGTTACTGCTCGGTGAGCTATGTGACTGAAGTAGGCGGGCCGGCTTGCTCAGTTGGCCCAGGCCGCTCTTGATCACATCACCAAACAGAACATCGGGGTCGAGTCTGCGCAGTTCCTCGGCAAGGCAGTCACGCAGATTTCTGCGCGGCAGCGAAATGTGATGCGTCGGCTGGTCCGGCTGAGAAAGAGTCGCAATATTGGGAATCGTACGCTCTAGCTCGACTACACCGGAAGCCCTATGCAAACGTACGCTGAGTATGCCACTGGAGCCCGTGGACGGGCTCGACACTGTCAACCGTACGGGCACCTGCAATTGAAGCTGCAACCACGCGGCCAGCAACGCTGTCGACGGCGAATCGGCAGCGCCGTTAACCTCGATATCGGTGATGGGTTCGAACGGTGGCTGGTCGAGTACTGCGGCGA
>DASYMY010000119.1:0-2321 GCA_036008825.1 Glaciihabitans sp. | reverse complement strand
GACGATCATCGGCTGGGTGAAAGACGAGGCTGAGGCCATTAATGCGGACTACATCGAGGGAGCGTCCTACTGGATTACCGGCCAGGACGAATTTATGGCCCTAGACGGCTTGCACCCCAACGATGATGGGTACGCGCACATGGCCACCCTGATGAACGAAGAGCTCGCGGGGCTGGGCTTGTAGCGCTGGGCCAGCGAGCGCAGGGCCAACGAGCGCAGCGCTACGACCCGAGCGACCTAGCGCGCAGCCCGATCCGCGCGCTGTGCCTTGATGGCCTTGATGGTCAGCTGAATTGCGGCGACGAGAAGCAGCGCCGCAAACAGAATTGCTGACACCCGCGGCGGCAGCAGCAGCGCCAGCGCAACACCGGGAACGGCGGCGAGCGTCGCAGCGATACCCACAACGAGACCGGCGCCAACGTTCACCAGCCGGGCCCGCACATTGCTGATGGTTCCGGTGATGCCCGTGGGGATCATCACCAGCAGCGACGTGCCCTTGGCGATGAGGTCGCTCATACCAAAGATGGCGACGAGGGATGGCACGGCGATGATGCCGCCGCCGATCCCAAAGAGGCCGGAGGCGATACCCATCACCAGGCCCAGCGCGACATAGCCGAGGGCCAGCAGCCCGCTCATCTCCAACTGGTCACCGCGTTCGGGCTCGATAAAGAGCATCCGGGCGGCCACCACAAGGATGAGCACAATAAACATCCACCGTAGCCAGACGAGAGGTATCCGCTTCAGAAGGTAACTTCCGATTAGGGCACCCACGATGGCGCCGACCGCGATGATGCCACCGGCGAGAAAGTCGATCTGCCCGTTCGCAAAGTAGGTCAGCGAACCAACAACGGCCGTCGGGATAATCGCCACCAGGGAGGTCGCGGAGGCCTGCTTTTGGTTCATTCCGGCGAACGAAATAAGCAGCGGAACCATAATGATTCCCCCGCCGATGCCGAACATACCCGACAGAACACCACCAATGATGCCGATCAGTGCCAGTGCGATCCAGTAACGGGGGGTGTGGGTGACGGTGCTCACCGGGTGATCTGGTCTAACAGCTGCGGCACGAATATCCTCCAGGGTGCGTGGGTACGATTCAGTGTAACGACGCCACAGACGGAGGAAGAAATGCCGAACACCCCCACACCGCTACCTGCCTCCGTCCTTGTTGACACCGGCAACGGCGGCCTCGATCGGGTGCTGATCAGCGCCCCTACCGGATCCGCCGAAATCTACCTGCAGGGCGCCCACATCACCGCCTTCACCCCCACCGGCGCCGACCGGGTCATTTGGATGAGCGAGCAGGCTCAGTACGCACCGGGCAAAGCTCTTCGAGGTGGCGTCCCCATTTGTTTCCCGTGGTTCGCTGCTAATAAAGCGGATGCCACAGCGCCGGCCCACGGCTTCGCCCGGGTCACCCCATGGGAGCTGGTTGACGCGCACGAGATTGACGACACGGTTGCGGTTACCTTCCGGCTCACCGATAGCGACGCCACTCGAGCCTCGGCCTGGCCGCACAAGTTCGAAGCCCACTACACCGTGACGGTTGGCGCGGAGCTGGCCCTCACCTTGACCGTCACCAACCTCGACGACAGCTCGTTCGCCTTCGAGGAGGCGCTGCACACGTATCTCGCGGTCGGAGACATCCGCTCGGTTGAGATTGGTGGACTGGAGGCGTTCGACTACTTCGACAAGGTGACCGGCACCGAAAAAAAGGCAACGGGCACCCCCATCACCTTTGCTGGTGAGACCGACAGTGTGTACGCGGGGGCGGCGCCGACGGCGACCGTGGTGGACCGCTCCGAGAACGGGCGAGCCATAGCCATCGACTCCGAGGGCAGTGGCAGCACCGTGGTCTGGAACCCGTGGATCGACAAAGCCGCTGGTATGTCTGACTTCGGCGACAACGAGTGGCCGACCATGGTTTGTGTGGAAACCAGCAACGTGGGGGAGGCGGCGATCACCCTGCCTCCCGGGGCAAGCCACATCATGTCGGCTCGCTACCGCCTGGCGTAACGCTCCGCTGGCGTTACGCTCCGCCTACCGCGCCCGGTGATAGCGGTCGGGGCTGAGCACGTTAGTGGTTACCCCCAACTGCTCCGCCGCATGCCTTGCCCACCGAGGGTTTCGGAGCATTTCGCGGCCGAGCATAACGGCATCCGCCTGTCCTGATGCAAGAATTTCTGCGGCGTGCTCCGGTGAAGTGATCATGCCAACGGCGGATGTCGGCAGCCCACTGGCCTGACGAACGTACGCGGATCCGGGCACCTGGTAACCGGGGAACGCGTTGTACTCCGCACCGGCCACCAGCCCGCCGGAGG
>DASYMY010000118.1:0-3496 GCA_036008825.1 Glaciihabitans sp. | reverse complement strand
CCACCGTGCCCGAGGGAGTTGATCATGCCGTCCACGACAGCAGCGTTCCCCGTCGTGTCGATGGCATAGTCGACCCCGGATCCGGTTATCTCGACGAGGGCCTCGACCGTGTCCACCTTTCGCGCGTTTACGGTGTGGGTCGCTCCGAGTTCACGGGCCAGCTCGAGACGCTCGTCCACGACATCCACCGCAACGATTGTGCGCACCCGGGCGACCCGCGCCGCCAGCACTGCCGACAGTCCCACTGCACCGGCGCCGTACACCACGAGCGAACTGTCCGTTCTGGGCTGCAAGACATTCAGCACGCTGCCGGCGCCCGTCTGGACTCCACACCCGAGGGGAGCAAGGCTCTCCAGTGGGACGTCGTCGCGAACCTTGACGACGCTGCGCACCGGCACGTTTGCGTGGGAGGCGAAGGAGGACTGGCCAAAGAAGTGGGAGTTGATCGGATGACCTGCCGCGTCTGTGAGGGAGGTCGAGCTATCCGCCCTCCCTCCTGCAAAGTTCTGGGCGTATGAATCCGCGCAGAACGCGGGATTCCCGCTGAGACAGTTAACGCACACGCCACAGCTCGCGACGGTGAGTACCACGTGATCGCCCGGCGCCAGATGTGCAATGCCCTCCCCCACACGTTCCACGATGCCCGCGCCCTCATGGCCCAATACGATGGGGAAAGTCGTCGGTATCCATCCGTCTCGAACAGCCATGTCCGTGTGACACACGCCGACCGCAACCATCCGCACCTGCACCTCCCCGGCGCGGGGGTCATCGAGAGTCAGCTCCTCGATCTCGAATTCACGGTGAAGACCCCTCGTGAGTGCGGCGGTGATGTTCAAGGTCATGTGAAGTCCCTTTCTTCGGGCCGGTCAACGGCAGCAATGGCGATTGTCGTGCCCGCACAGATTTCGCAACGGCTATCTTCACTGGCGCTGTTGAGACTGTTCCGCGCGGCAAGGTTTCCCGTTACCAGTCTGGCTGACGCGTGGCTATGTCGGGCGCATGAAACTAGGTGATTTGGCGATCAGGCAGCGCCGACCGTGCAACGACCGCAACGAGCAACCGCAGGCTCTCGAAACGCTCGTATGTACCGCAGCATCCGCTCGGGACTCGGAGGGATTCGCCCGGGCGCCGGAGTTGAATGCGGACACGGTGAGCGAGGATGCAAGGGTGGGGGCATGCCCGGCGAAGCGCACGACTGACGCGATCAGCACCGGGTTTACGCCAACCCCGAACAGGCCCAGCAGCAGCACCAATGCTGCAGTCGGCCAGGCAGAGTCAGAGAGCAGACGGACTGCGACCAGAAGAACCGAGGCGGCGACTGGGGCGCGGTCGGTCAGCAGGGGCGAGATGACGGAGTATGCCGCGAGCACCCCACCGGTCGTCGTCGCGCACGCCAGCAAGGCGAACCACAATCGTCCAGAGCGCAACGCCCCGGCAAGATAGGATCCGCTGATGACCGAAGAATCGAGTACCTGGAGTTCGCCGGAAGATCGCGGCTGACACGGTGAACTTCGAGCACGAGACGCTGGGACAGCGGGTCTTTTTCGGCAGCGGGAAGGCCAACGAATACCTCAAGCAGGAGGTTGAGCGCCGTGCCGCGACCAACATCATGGTGATCGCCAGCAAGCGGGAGATGGTTCGCGCCGAGAACGTTCTGGATCGCGTCGACGTCTCCATCGTTCACGACGACGTGGTGCAGCATGTTCCTTTTCACAACGCGCAACGGGCCCGACGCACCGCGGTCGACAACGACATCGATTTCGTGGTGAGTATTGGCGGCGGATCCGCGACCGGTCTGGCCAAGGCTGTCGCGCTGACAACGGGGCTGCCGATCGTGGCGGTTCCCACAACCTATGCCGGCTCCGAGGCCACCGACGTCTGGGGCATAACCCAAGGGGGCAAGAAGACCACCGGCGTCGACCGGCGCGCACTTCCCGCAACGGTCATTTACGATGCGCAGCTGACGCTGACCATGCCACCGGAGTTGAGCATCTCCAGTGGCCTGAACGCATTGGCGCACTGCGTCGATTCCCTCTGGGCACCGCACGCCGACCCCATCAACGCAGCCATGGCGACCGAGGGAATCCGGGCACTCTCCCAGGGGCTCCCCGCCGTTGCAGCGACCCCTGACGATCTTCGGGGACGGGAGCACACGCTCTACGGCGCCCACCTCGCGGCCGTCGCGTTCGCCAGTGCGGGTTCGGGCATGCATCATAAGATCTGTCACGCGCTGGGCGGCAGATTCAATCTCCCGCATGCACAGATGCATGCGGTGATGCTGCCCTATGTGCTGGCATTCAACGCCACAACGGTGCCTGCCGTGGCCGAACGGATCGCTAATGCGCTCGGATCCGACAACGCTGTTGAGGGCTTGAGTGCACTTCACACATCGTTGGGAGCCCCGAAAGCGCTGAGCGACTACGGGCTAGCCGAGTCGGACCTCGACGAAGCGGCACAATTCATCCTGCCTCTCATTCCGGCGTCGAACCCACGCCCGGTCACGCCCGAAAATCTGACCCGGCTGCTTCGCTCAGCCTGGGCTGGAGATGCTCCCACCGCTAGGGCCTGACAATTTGGCCGGACTGGAAATATTGCGAAGATACATGCGTTTGCATATATATTGGGTCGGTAGATAGCTTCATCCGGACGGGAAATCGACCCAAGGAGAGAACTCAATGACACTGAACACCGCGGGTCTGCACCACGTCACCGCCATCGCCGGCGACCCACAGGCGAATATCGACTTCTACATCAAGGGCCTCGGCCTGCGGCTGGTCAAGAAGACAGTGAACTTCGACAATCCGTCCACCTACCACCTGTACTACGGGGACGACGCTGGCCGTCCCGGAACTTTGATGACGTTCTTCCCCTGGGGTGGCGTGCCCACCGGTCGTATCGGCGCTGGACAGTCCACCTCGACCGCGTTCTCCGTTCCCGAAGGGAGCCTGGGCTGGTGGCGAAACCATTTCAAGGCGCTCGGAGTCGATTCCGTCATCGACCGGCTTTCCTCCGACGAGGAACGCCTCTCCCTGCGCGACCCGGACGGGCTACAACTGGACCTCATTGCCTCCTCCACAATCGATCCGCGCAATCCATGGGATTCAGCTTCGGTACCGGCCGACTATGCCGTGCGCGGGCAGCACTCCTCGGTCCTGACCGTCAACGATCCTTTCCGCACCGTCGACGTACTGATCAACGATCTCGGACTGCGCGTCGTCGGAGAAATGGGCAATCGCACACGACTCACCGCCGGTGCCGAGGGCGCCGGAAACATCATCGACGTGATCGCCGACCCGATGGCACAGCAGGGACTGACCGCCGGTGGCACCGTGCACCACATCGCCTTTCGAGTAGCGGACGCATTCACGCAAGACAGGTGGCGACAGGAATTGGTGGAGCGGGGCTTTCAGGTCACCGCAATCCTCGACCGTCAGTACTTCACCTCAATCTACTTCCGTGAGCCCGGCGGAGTGCTCTACGAAATCGCCACCGACAC
>DASYMY010000117.1:0-5661 GCA_036008825.1 Glaciihabitans sp. | reverse complement strand
TCCGCCGTGAAGTAGTGCGCTGCGCAGTTCTGACTACCGGGTTATCCAACTAAGCTCTACGGGTGCGTCTTGTTATAGCCCGCTGCTCCGTTGATTACGCGGGTCGACTCAGCGCCCACCTGCCCCTCGCCACACGTTTGTTGTTGGTGAAAAGTGACGGCAGTGTGCTGGTGCACTCCGACTCCCTGAGCTACAAGCCGCTTAACTGGATGAGTCCGCCGTGCACGCTCGCAGTGATGGAGCCAGAAGATGAGCAAGCGGATGCCGGTGTCATCGAGATTTGGCGCGTTGCCCAGGCAAAAACCGCTGACCTGCTGGTGATTTCCATTCACGAGGTGCTGCACGACAGCTCGCACGAGCTGGGCGTCGACCCTGGCCTGCAAAAGGACGGTGTTGAAGCCGACCTGCAGAAGCATCTCGCCGCACAGATTGAATTGCTCGGCGACGGATACACGCTGGTGCGCCGCGAGTACATGACGGCGATTGGTCCGGTCGACATTTTGGCCAGGGATTCCGCCGGCGCCGCTGTTGCGGTCGAGATCAAGCGTCGCGGCGACATTGACGGTGTTGAGCAGCTCACCCGTTACCTCGAGCTGATGAACCGCGACCCGCACCTGGCACCCGTCACCGGCGTGTTTGCCGCGCAGGAGATCAAGCCGCAGGCGCGGATGCTGGCCGAGGACCGTGGCATCCGCTGTCTGCTTCTCGACTACGACGCCATGCGCGGTATGGACGATTCACACTCCCGACTGTTCTAACAACGCACCCCGCGTAATAGAGGGAAATCTTCTTCCCTCGCGGCACCCGCCTGCCTAGGCTCGCTCGTGAAGCCAGACGTCGTCGACGTGGCTGCGAGCGACAGCCGAGCCCGGCACCCGCCCACACCGAATGATTTTTTCTGACGGGAGGGGTGTGCTGTGGGCACGTTTTCGTTTGAGCTGTACCCGCCGCGCAATGCGGCAGCCGAAGCGGCGTTACTGAGCTCCCTCGAGCACCTGGCCGCGGCCGGTCCCGAGTTCATCTCGGTCACCTACGGCGCAGGCGGAACCACCCGCGGTGCCTCCATCACCGTTCTGCGGGAGCTGCAACGCAGTGGCATCCGCCCTATGGCTCATCTCACCTGTGTTGGCAGCAGCTACGACGAGGCAACTCAGCTGATTCGCGACTTTCTCGACTGTGGTGTGCGGGATTTTCTGGCGCTACGCGGTGACCCACCCGTTGACGCGGTGGCGGAAGATTCAGGGGCGGATGCCTCTGGGCTCGGCGATCTGCGCAGCGCGGGTGAACTTGTGCAGCTTATTCACCACGTGCAGGCCGAACGTTCTCCCTTTGCGGAGCGTGAGGTTCCCGGGTTTCCGCAGGCGAAACGGCTGTGCAGCGGCGAGAAGGTGACCATTGCGGTGGCGGCGTTCCCGAACGGGCATCCGCGGTCGAGGTCGCTGTCGCAAGACCTCGACACCCTGCTGGCGAAGGAAGCCGCGGGAGCAAACCTCGCCATCACCCAGCTCTTTTTTGACGCTGACGACTACCTCGGCTTTGTCGAGCGGGCCCGCTCCGCCGGGGTCACGATGCGCATCCTGCCGGGAATTATGCCCGTGCTCAGCGTGCGTCGACTGACCAAAATCCTGGAGCTCACCGAGGAACCTGTGCCGCTTGAGCTACTGCGCCGGCTCGGCGCTGAAACCACGCCCGAGGCCCAGGCTGCCGTCGGAATTGAGTTCGCCACCGAACTGGGGAACGCCGTGCTCGGCGGCGGCGCCCCCGGACTTCACCTCTATACCTTCAACCAGCACGAGTCCGTTCTCGCAGTTCTGCGCGGATGCGGCCTCCTCACCCCCGCAAAGGAACCCGCATGACCACTTCAGCCCCTTTCCCCACCGGCACCATCCTCGGGTACCCCCGCATTGGCCGGCGGCGCGAGCTCAAAAAGGCTGTGGAATCCTTCTGGGCCGGACGCATCAGCGCCGCGGAGCTCGAGTCCGCCGCCGCGGAGCTGCGCCAGACGACCCGAACCCGTTTGGCGGAGTTGGGCTTGGGGCGCGAGACATCCGCCATTCCGGAAGCGTTTTCCTTCTACGACCAGGTTCTCGACGCCGCTGTGACCGTTGGCGCGATCCCCAGCCGCTTCGAACGACTGCTCGACGCCGACGGAAAACTCGACCTGGCCGGCTATTTCACGATCGCGCGCGGTGAAGGCGACGATGTTCCCGCCGAAATGACCAAGTGGTTTGACTCCAACTACCACTACCTCGTGCCAGAAATTGGGGCGGATACCTCCTTCCATCTGGCCTCCGAACGCCTGGTGCGCGAGGTGGAAGAGGCCGTTGCTGCGGGTTTCGTCACCCGTCCAGTGATTGTTGGGCCGGTCACCCTACTGGCGTTGAGCAAACCGAGCGCGGACTCCCCCGACGACTACTCGCCGCTCGATCGACTCGACGACCTGCTGCCCGTCTATCAGCAGCTGCTCACCCGCCTCGCCCAGGCCGGAGCCGAATGGGTGCAACTGGATGAGCCAGCCCTGGTCAGCGAGTCGATCACCGAACCGCGCGACCGGGTGCTTGCCGCCGTCACAACCGCCTACTCGGTGCTCGGTGACACCACTTCGCGCCCCCAGATTTTTGTTGCAACACCCTATGGCAGTGCGGATGACGCGCTTCCGGCCCTGATCAACGCCGGCATCGAGGCGATTGGCCTTGACCTCGTCCGTGGCGGCCTGCCCGTCCTCGACGCAGCCACCTCAGCCAAGGCCGCTCAGAAAGTGCTGGTCGGGGGTGTCATCGATGGCCACAACATTTGGCGGGGCGACCTGGCGGCTGCGGCATCCGCCCTCACTGAACTAAATAAGCTGAGCCCGACTATTGCGGTCTCCTCCTCGACCTCGCTCTTCCACCTGCCCCACGACGTCACCGACGGTGAAGAGCTGGGCGCGCAGCTGACCAGCTGGTTGGCCTTCGCCGACCAGAAGGTGGGCCAGATTGTGAGCCTCGCCCGCGGAATTTCCGAGGGGACGGATGCCATCAGCGACGAGTTGGCTGCGGCGAGCGCTGCCCTCGCCGACCGGCACAGCGCCGTTGGTGTGCGCGATGGACGGGTGCGCGAGCGTGCGGCAGCGCTCACCCCCGCCGACTTCCGTCGAGGCGAGTATGAGGCCAGGCAGGCCGCCCAGGCCGCAGCCCTCGACCTCCCGTTTTTGCCCACCACCACCATTGGCTCGTTCCCGCAGACCGGAGACATTCGTAAGGCCCGCGCCTCCTTTGTGCGCGGCGACATCACCGAAACGGCCTACACCGACTACCTCAAGTCGGAGGTGCAGCGGGTGATCCAACTACAGGAAGACATCGGGCTCGACGTTCTGGTGCACGGCGAACCCGAGCGCAACGACATGGTGCAGTACTTCGCCGAGTACCTCGAAGGATTTGCGGTAACCCGCAATGGTTGGGTGCAGTCGTATGGTTCACGTTGCACCCGCCCGTCGCTGCTGTGGGGTGACGTGCTGCGTCCGGCCCCCATCACCACCGATTGGGCCAGCTACGCCCAGTCCCTCAGCAGCAAACCCGTCAAGGGAATGCTCACCGGTCCGGTCACGATCCTCGCGTGGTCCTTTGTGCGCGATGACCAGCCACTTTCAGAGACCGCCAACCAGGTCGCCCTCGCCCTGCGCGACGAAATCGCGGATCTCGAGGCCGCTGGCATCCGCATTATTCAAGTGGACGAGCCCGCCCTGCGTGAACTACTGCCGCTCAAGAAAAAGGATCACCCGAACTACCTCGACTGGTCGGTGGCTGCGTTTAGGCTCGCAACCAGTGGGGTGCGTGACGAAACGCAGATCCACACGCACCTGTGTTACTCCGAGTTTGGGGTCGTAATTGATGCCATTAACAATCTTGATGCGGATGTCACATCGATCGAGGCCGCCCGCTCCAAGATGGAGGTCGTGCCCGACATCGAGCGCAGCGGCTTCGCGCGCGGGATTGGGCCCGGTGTGTATGACATTCACTCGCCGCGGGTTCCGAGTGTTGAGGAGCTCACTGAGTTGATCGAGATTGCGGTGGCGTCCATTCCGTCGCGGCAGGTGTGGATCAACCCCGATTGTGGTCTCAAAACTAGGGGGTACACCGAAACGGTTGACTCTCTCACCAATGTTCTTGCGGCAACCAAGCTGGTGAGGGAGCGCGCGAACGCCAAGTAACGGTTGTCTCTGGGGAGGGCGCGATGTGGGGTCGGCGCCCTCCCCATAGGCTGGTGGTGTGAAACCTGGCTACAGCGCGATTCTTTTCGACCTCGACGGCACGATCACGGACTCTGCCCCCGGGATCACCTCGACCCTCTCTTACACGTTCGAGCGGATGGGGCTTCCCGTTGCCTCCCCCGCCGAGCTGCTGAAATATGTGGGGCCGCCCCTGCTGGATTCATTCCGCGACTTTGCCGGAATGGACACCGCCACCTCGGCCCGAGCACTCGAGATTTACCGCGAGAAATACCTGAACGATGGCGCATACGACAGTGTGGTGTATCCCGGTATTCCGCAGCTGCTGCGTCGTATTGGTGAGAGCGCGCTGCCGATGTCACTCGCCACCTCGAAGCCAGAAACCCCCGCGACCCTGATGCTGGAGCACTTCGCTCTCGCCCGCTGCTTCGACGTCATCACGGGTGCCTCCGACGACGAGGTGCGCAGCGCCAAAAAGGATGTTGTTGCCGAAGCCCTCGTGCGGCTGAAAGCGCTCGGCGCTGACCTGTCGAACCCTGTCCTCATTGGAGACCGCATCCATGACGTTGAGGGTGCTGCCGCCAACGGCGTGCCCACCATCTTTGTCACCTGGGGCTACGGTGCTCCCGCTGAGCAGGCCGGAGCCGTTGCGGTCGTCGACACTCCCGAGCAACTCACGGACCTGCTCTTCCCCGTCTAGGCAGGTGGGGCCTGCTGCTGGGGCCACTCGGTCCCTTCCCTCGACCTCGGGCCTCGGCCTCCTGCCTCGGGCCCCTTCCCTCGGCCTCCTGCCTCGGGCCCGTGCGCACTGAACCTCGGCAATCGGCCCGCGGCTCGCGGCTCGCGGCTCGCGGCACCGGCGCTTCACTAGGAGAAATCGGGGTTTTGGCCCCAAAAACTCCTAGTGAACTAGCTGTTTTGGGAAATAGTCCTAGTGAAGCGCACCCCCGTCGCGCCCAAGCGGCAGGGCAGTCTCGCGCCGCGGCGGAGGTAAAACCGCGCAGGCTCACGGCAACGCGCAGCAGGCTTTGCGGCGGAATGGCCCGCGGCCGGAGGCATCCGCCCAAAAAAGTCCTACATGAATATTGTTCATTCGGAGAAATTGGGTATTCGGACCAAAAATCTCCTACTGAAGGGTCATTCTGGAAAAATCTCCTACTGAAGATCACTCATGTAGGAGATTTGGCGACGACATGGCGATGCAGCGGTGGCTGGCGTAAAGAAGTACCCAGATCTGCCGGGATCAACGGGGATAACAGGATCAACGGGAATAACAGGATCAGCGGGATCAGCGGGATCAGCGGGATCAGCCGGGTCGTCAGGCGGGACAGTGCATTCGGGTGGCGGATCGGCCGTCGCCACTGACCCCGCGGGAGAAGGTGTGCTCGTCCATGGACTTTCCGCACAGTGGGCATGCTTTGGCGCCGGTTGGTGGGAGAGGTTCCTCGTTGTAG
>DASYMY010000116.1:0-7179 GCA_036008825.1 Glaciihabitans sp. | reverse complement strand
GTCCATCCAGCTGCGCATTCCAGCCAGCACTTCCAAAAGCGGGCTGTCGGGTTGTGTCGCGGTGAGAATCTCGTGCACTTTTCGCAACCGGGTGCCGCTAAAGATGCGGTCGTAGTACAGCTTGGGAATCTTCCAGACCGGCCCAGCATCGGGATATCGCTCTGCGTCAGCGGCAGCGTCTCTCGCGAACACCGAAATCTCGTGGGTACGAATGTGGTCGGGGTGCGGGTATCCCCCGTTCTCGTCGTAAGTGATGAGAACGTGCGGACGATACTCGCGAATCAACTTCACCAACGGAGATGCGGATGTCTCCAACGGAATACTGGCGAAGGAGCCAACGGGTAACGGTTCGCCCTCGTCTGGCATACCAGAATCCTGGTAGCCCAACCAGCGGTGCTGGATGCCCAGCACCTTTTGGGCGCGTTGCATTTCGAGCCGCCGAAGCCCGGCCAGGTCACGTTCGGCGTGTAAACGTGCGTCAAGACCCTCGTTGAGGATGCTTCCGCGTTCGCCGCCGGTGCAACTGACCACCATTACTTCGGCGCCAATGCTTGTGTAGTACGCGTAGGTCGCTGCGCCTTTACTCGACTCATCGTCGGGATGGGCGTGGACCGCAAGTAGACGCAGTGTCACCAAACTCCTAGGGATAGCTAATAGCCTAGGTACAGACTATCCGCAGCACCTTGGAGTTCGAGTGACCGCCACAACAGGCAAGACCCCTCTCAGCTCCGGCGCGCCGGAAGATGAGGCGAACGAAGAGGCCGCCGCTGACGGCGTTTTTGCGGATCCCCGCTCGCCGAGCTTTTCGGCTATGCCCGTCAGCGCTGATATCAACGAGAGGTACGGCCGCACCGCGCGCAACGCCACCCGCAACCGTCGTTGGGCAATTGGTTCAGCAGCAGCATTCGCGGCAGTATTGCTGGCCTGGGTGGTCTGGGGTGGGGACTTTGGCAACCTCGGATCCGTCGAAGCACAAAACATTGGCCACACGGTCCTCAGCGACAACGAGGTGGAAGTCACCTTCCAGCTCACACTCGAACCAGACACCGATAGTGCGTGCGCTCTGGAGGCGTTGAACTCAAACTTTGCCATTGTTGGCTGGAAGATTGTGGACGTTCCGGGCACCAGTGAGCGAACGCGAAGCATAACGGAGACGGTCCGCACTTCGGAACTCAGCGTCACCGGGTTGATCTACCGCTGCTGGCTGACTTAAGCTTGGATATTCACCAACGAGACCGGTCGATTGCGGCCGGTCTCCTTCCATGAGGAGAACCATGTCTGACACCTCAGTTACCTGGTTGACCCAGGATGCTTTCGACCGGCTGAGCGGGGAGCTTGAACACCTGAGCGTCGCCGGCCGTACCGAGATCGCTAAGAAGATTGAAATCGCTCGCGAAGAGGGAGACCTCAAAGAGAACGGTGGATACCACGCGGCAAAAGAAGAGCAGGGCAAAATTGAGGCGCGTATTCGTGTGCTCACCCAGCTACTGCGCACCGCGACCGTCGGTGACGCTCCCGAAAGCCACGGCATCGTTGAGCCGGGAACTGTTGTTACCGCCAACATCCAGGGCGACCGCTCCATCTTCCTCATCGGTAACCGCGAAATGTCTGACGGTACCGACATTGACGTGTACAGCGAGGGCAGCCCTCTGGGTACCGCCATTATCGGCCTCAAAGTGGGCGACACCAAGGGCTACACCGCCCCGAACGGCAAAACCATCGAGGTCGAAATTCTCGCAGTCGAGACGTTCCAGCCGTAACTACTCAGCCCTAGTTCGATCTGAGGCGGATGCCACGAGCCGCGGGTAGCACTGCGCTACCCGCGGCTGAATTATGCCCGCAGCCGACGGGTGTCAGGGATTGAACGGGTGTCAGGGACTAACCGGTGTCAGGGACTGAACAGTGTTAGTGGCTCTGCGCGCCTAGAAGTCGACGCGGGGTTCAAACCCCGCTTCGCGCAGGTTGTGGATTACCAGTTCGGCATGCTCGGGACCGCGCGTTTCAATGTGCAGTTCCAGTTCGACCTGGCTGAACTCCAAGCCGGACCCGTGTCGTGTGTGCAGCACCTCGACGACATTGGCATTAGATTCGGCAACGATCTCTGCGGTACGGGCCAGCTGACCTGGGCGATCGGGCAGCGGAATACGCAGCTTCAAGTACCGTTCCGACGCCGCCAGACCATGGCTGATGATGCGTTCCATCACCAGCGGATCGATGTTGCCACCACTCAAAATGGCAACTGTATCCCCCGTGGCGCGGACCTTTCCCGCCAGAATTGCTGCGACCGACACTGCACCGGCAGGCTCAACGACGAGTTTCGCGCGTTCGAGAAGAACCAGCAGCGCTCGGGCGATGTCGTCTTCGTCGACAGTCACGACCTCATCCACGGTGTCACGAATGATCGCGAAGTTAAGCACACCCGGCTTGGCTACCGCGATTCCATCGGCGATGGTGGGCGAGATGGTGATCTCGGTGGGTTCCCCCATGGTGAGCGACAGCGGGTAGGGTGCGGAGTTTGTGGCCTGCACACCAATGACTTTGATGGTGCGGCCGAGTAGTGCTGCACGCTGTTTGAGAACGCTGGCAACACCGGAGATGAGCCCGCCGCCGCCGATAGGAACAACGACCGTGCTGATGGTCGGCAGCTGCTCGAGAAGTTCCAGCCCCAGTGTGCCTTGACCGGCGACAACGTCAGCATGGTCAAATGGCGGGATAAACACTGCGCCGGTTTCTTCCGCGAACTCAGCCGCCGCCAGAAGTGGTTCGGCGACGGTGTGACCGCGCAGAATCACGTGGGCACCGTAGTTGCGGGTGGCCTGCAATTTAGGCAGCGCGACACCGATGGGCATAAAGATGGTGGCCGTGATGCCCAGCTCACGCGCGGCGAAGGCAACACCCTGGGCGTGGTTGCCTGCCGATGCAGCAACAACTCCTCGAGCCTTTTCTTCATCGGTCAGCCGGGAGAGCCGGTTGTACGCGCCCCGGATCTTGTACGATCCCGTCCGCTGGAGGTTCTCGCATTTGAGGAACACGGGGGCGCCGAGGACCTCCGCTAGGTAACGGGAACTTTCCAACGGAGTGACATCCGCCACAACGCTGACAACGCTTCTGGCCTCCTCAAACTGAGCAAGGGTTGGTCCAGCCAACGTGAGCTCGTTGGTGTTCTTGTCATTCATACTTTTTTCACAACATCCTCTAACGGCGGCAGCGCAGTTGTGCGCCACTCACCTCGGGCGATATGGGTGACCATAACGTTAACGACGGCCACCAGCGGTACCGCGAACAGAGCGCCGGGGATACCGGCGATAAACCCACCGGCGGCAACGGCAAAGACCACGGCCAGCGGGTGCACCTTCACAGCTGAGCCCATCACCAACGGTTGCAGGATGTGGCCCTCGATCTGCTGCACGGCCAGAACGCCGATGAGCATAATGAGCGCTGGCCCTGGTCCGCTGTAGATAAGGGCGATAAACACGGCGAGAGTTCCGGTCGCAACCGCACCAACCACCGGAATAAACGACCCGAGAAAAACGGCAATTGCGATCGGGATCGTGAGCGGAAGTTGCAGGAAAAAGGCGAACAGGCCAATACCGATGGCGTCGACGGCTGCCACAAAAATTTGCACCTTGACGAAAGTGGTGAGGGTCACCCAGCCCGCCCGACCGGAGCTGTCGACGGCGCGGCGAGCGCGACGCGGAAAAAGGCGAACAACCCAGTGCCAGATGCCTGACCCATCGATCAGGATAAAGATGGTGGCAAATAAGGCCAACAAAGCACCGGCGAGTACGTGGCCGGCGGTGGAGCCGACGGAAAGCGCACCGGAAACTAAGGCCTCGGTATCGGTTTGGACGGCTTCCCACCCGTCCGCGATCAGGGTGTTGAACTCCGTGTTGTTGATATTAAATGGTGGCCCGCTGATGAAGTTCTTGAAGTTCTCGTACGCCTCAACCGTGCGTTCCTGAAGGTCGGGGAAGCCGCTCCGAACCTCGCCAACCACCAAAACGACCAGACCGGTGACGGCCCCCAGAGTGGCGAGCATCATCAACGTGACGGCAATCCATTTGGGCCACCGGTGCGCTACCAAAAAATGCACCGCCGGTTGCAGCAACGCCGCGACAAGAATGGCTATCAAAAACGGAATCACGATGAGCTGCAGCTGAATAACAATCAGCCCGATTAGAACCGCGACACCGGCGATTACCAGGATCCGCCACGACCACTGGCCCGCGATTTCCACACCCGGCGGCACAAGGGACGTGTCCTCGCGTACGCGCTCTCGGATGACCGGTTGGCTCTTCCGTGATCTCCAGGAGTTCATCTGGTCAGTCTAGAACTCGCGCGGGTCTCCCTCTGGCCGATTAGCTGCGCGGTTTCGCTGAAACTGGCCGTCCGGCAAAAGCCAGAAGCACCCGCTCCCCCACGCCGGGATGAACTCCAACCTCATGTTGAACCGACATCAGCGTTCCGTCCTCGAACCGCACCTGCGTGCGCCGCTGGCTACCAAGAAAGCTGGAGCTCACCACATGAGCGCTGAGGGCCGGGCGTGTGGCATCCGCTGTAATAAAACGAACATCTTCTGGGCGGATGAACGCAGTGACGGGTCCATCGGGCTGTGGATCCCCCAGCAGGGGTAGTGCGACACCCTGAACCATCACTTGACCGTCAACGATGGTGGCGCTGACTTGGGTACTCACGCCCACAAAGTCCGCAACAAATGGGGTCGCCGGAGTCATGTACAGCTCTTCCGGGCTGCCAATTTGTTCAATTTGTCCGTCACGCATCACCGCAACGCGGTCGGCGACGGCGAGGGCTTCTTCTTGGTCGTGGGTGACAAACAAAGTGGTGATACCCAGATCGGTCTGGATGCGGCGAATTTCTTCTCGCAGCTGCACACGCACTGTGGCGTCCAATGCGCTGAGCGGTTCATCCAGCAGCAGCACCCGTGGCCGGGTCACGAGTGCGCGCGCTAACGCCACACGTTGCTGTTGACCCCCAGAGAGTTGGTGCGCAAACCGGTGACCTTTCTCGGCGAGGCCCACCATGGCGAGGGCGTCGAGGGCGCGGCTGCGTCGTTCAGCAGCTGGCACGCGCCGCATTCGAAGCCCGAATTCCACGTTCTCGAGCGCGGTCATGTGTGGGAACAGGGAGTAGGACTGAAACACCATGCCGATGTCACGACGGTTGACGGGAACGGAGGCCACATCGGTGTCATCGATTCGGATGTTGCCGGCGTCGATGGTTTCAAGGCCAGACAGTGCGCGTAGTGCCGTCGTTTTTCCGCAGCCGGACGGGCCAAGCAATGCGATGAATTCTCCAGGCGCAATCGTCAGATTGATGCCGTTGAGGGCGCGGTGACCGGAGTAGTCCTTCACAACGTTGATCAGCTCGACGGCCGCGCCGGGACGGGATTTGTTGCCTGGAGTGTCGTGTGTCGCGGGGACAGTGCTGTCTCCGGTGACAGGTGGTGTGCGGGTCATGGGGTACTCCGTCTGTGGGGGGCCGATCCGAGTCGACCAATGGCGAGCAACAGGCCGAACACGAGCGCCAAGGCGAGCAGGGCAAAGATGACCGCCACGTAGGGGTCCGATTGGGACACCTGGAGAAGCGCGGTCTGTAGGTTCACCCGGTTCAGCAGCGAGGCGATGGTGAATTCGCCGAGCACAACAGCAACCGAGATGAACGATGCGGCGAGGATGCCGCGGCGCAGGTTCGGGAGCAAAACCCACCACAGCACACTGAACCAGTTGGCGCCAAGGGACCGGGACGCTTCACCGAGTGTGACAACGTCGACCGCATCAAGGTTGGACTGAATCGCCCGGTACGCGTAGGGAAGAACCGTAATTCCGTACGCGAAGGCGAGCGTCCAGGTGGAACTACCAAAAACGCGAGCAATGACCCCATAGACGGGCGCGAGTCCCACCACTAAAACAATGGCCGGCACGGTGATCGGGATGATGCAGATGAATTCCAGTACACGCTTTAGGCGAGGAAATTGCATCTGCACGACGATCATGGTGGGCAGCACCAGAACCAGCACAATGGCCACCGTCGCAAAGGCGAGGATCACCGAGTTGCCGATGCCCGTGAACAGATTGCGGTACGTACGCGCGCTGTCCGGGGAGAACAGGCCCGCCCAGTGGTCAACGGTCTGGCCGTCCCCCAGCCCGTCGCGGAAGGTGAACACAATCATGCTGATGATGGGAACGGCGAACACCACCGCGACAGCACCCAGGATCACCCGTCGAACAACAGCGCTGGGTTCAGCGCCAATCCGAACTCCGCTCATCGTTGCCACCGTGCTGTGCGGTCTTGCAGGATCGAGTACGCCCACATCACCACGATCATGACCACGATCATTCCGAGCGCGAGGGCACCCGCCATGTTTTCGCGACCCAACACCGTTTCACTGACCAGGGCACTACGGATTTGTAGCGGCACAATCTGCGCACCCTGGCTGATCAGAGCCGCAGCGGTGGCGTAGGACGAGAACGCGTTGGCGAACAGAAGCAGCAAGCTTCCCAGAAATGAGGGAAGAAGTACCGGAGCGGCGATTCTGCTCCAATAGGTGAAACGGGAGCCACCCAGGGTGGCGTTCGCTTCCGCCCACTGCACTTTGAGTCCCTCCAAAGCGGGCATAAAGGTAATGATCATGAGGGGAACCTGAAAATAGATGTAGGGAAGAAGCAGTCCGGGTACCTGGTAGAGCCAAACACCCTCCGCAAACATGTCGATGCCAAAGCGCTCCCGCAGAGTGACGGTAACGAGGCCCTGAATGCCGATGGTTGCGATGAACGCGAAAGCGAGCATTACGCCACCAAATTGCGCCAGCACACTGGAAATCGACTCCACAATGGTGCGCAGGGTGCCTTCCGCCCGGGTTCCGAGCATGGCGTAACAAACGAGTGCTCCCACAACAGCGCCGACGATGGCGCTGACCGCGGAAACCCAGAAAGAGCTCACAAAGGTGTCGAGCACCATTGGGGTGAATAAGCCGAGGATGTTTGCTGCGGTGAGCGATCCGTCCTCAGCGAAAAAACCGGTTCCGACCGCGAGCACGGTGGGGATACCGAGAAAAAGCAGGACATAGACCGCGAAGGGGGTCAGCCCAAGATAGGCGACCCACCGCCGGGTACGAGGAGGACGCGAGTGAGCACGATCGTGGTGCAGAGGCTCAGCCTC
>DASYMY010000115.1:0-8138 GCA_036008825.1 Glaciihabitans sp. | reverse complement strand
GGGGGTCGGAAGAATGATGATTTCCATTAATCCGTGAGTGTACTCGGCGCCTAAACATCAGCCGCGGTCCGCAAGAGCGATGGCGCGGAGTGCCCACTAGTCTGTGCTTGTGACCGCCCCCGAGCCAACCCCCGCCGCACGCCGGCTGATGGCTCGAGCGAGTGTGCTGTCAGACCAAATCCCCACCAAATGGCTGATCAGCAGTGTCGCCGGTCTGGCGTTGGGTGTCTCGGCGCTTTTTGGTGGGCTGGAAGATGTTGAGCCAACCTCACTGCCCGAGCTGGACGCTGGCGAGACCTTTACCGGCGCACAGCTAGCCATCGCGGTGGAACGGCTGGTGCTCATTGATGCATTCCCCGAGCAGGGCATTCAGCCGGAAGAGGGAAACCGGCTGCTCGTCGTTGTTGCCACGGTCGAAAACGTGTGGGACAAGCCGGTGTCGACCTACAACAACATTGGTGCAGCCGACAATATTCGCCTGCACGGAATAGACGGCTTCGACGAAGACACCCCGCCCACCCGCGTTGATGTACTCAGCGACTCAGCCTCATATCCTCAGCTACAAAGTGGTGTCCCCATTGAGCTGGCCTACATGTGGGAGGTTCCGCAAAACCTACTCAGCGAGGGCGATGACCTTCAACTCGACATCTACGACAAGGTGTACGCCCCAAAGGGTTTTGTGACCTACGGTGAACGCTTTGATAGCCCCTTTATTGCCGCGACTGTCACGCTGCCCATTGACGATGTCGGCGCGGGAACTCCTTCCGAATGAGTGAGCAACAGACGGCCGCGCGCCGCAAACCTTTCGCTCGCTCTCTGCTCAGCGGCGTAGCTCTCACCGCGATCCTCGCCACCGCATGGGTGGTCAAAGAGACAGCCCCTGGAGAAGAGCAGTGGCAGGCGGGCATGCCCGTTGCCGGCGCCATCGGTGACACCCTTACCGGGCGCAACATTGAAGCCACCGTGCACGAGGTGCGCATCGCCGAATCGGTTACCGCCAGCACGGGATGGGCTGGCCCAACCACCGGCATCTGGGTCGTAGCCGAAATTAGCGTCGCTGCTGTTGTTGACGACATCGGAATTGGTCTTGGCACTGCCGAACTCGCCATCGGCGACGTTGTCTACAGCGCTTCCGACCGGCCCGCCGATGGCACCATCATCGGCGAAAGTATGACGACGGGTCTCGCGCTCACCGGTCCGATTATGTTCGAGATCTCCACCGAACTTCTTGATACAGCGGATGCCACCCACGCGACCCTGCGGTTCGCGCAAAGCTCCGACTCGCGGCTCGACTCTCTCATTGTGGTGCCCGTTGATCTTCGCGCCCTCGACATCGCGAAGTCCATTGAGACCGATGAACCGGTGTGGGGTAACGAATGAGGCTGTGGTTGAGGCGCAACGGCATTGCCGCCATCGCCATTTTGATACTTCTTCCCACCACCATCGCGGTGACTTTCTCCACGGAATGGGGCAACTACAACGAATCGCGCGCCGTCGAGGCGCAAGTGGTGGAGAACGGTGCAAGTGCTACCTTCGGCGGCGCCGAGTGGAAGGTACTCAATACTGCGCGCATCAGCGCTGGCAGTGACGAGGCGATCGAGGCAGAACTTCCTGCAGGAGCTGATCTGATCGTCGTCACTACGCTGGTTAGCCCCGGTGAGCCAAACGCTAAAGGCGAATCGCCGTACTGCATGGTGCGTCTCGAAGAGCTCGACGGCGGCACGGTCGTTCGCAGCTGGAACGACTCAGCGCTCGACCCGATCGAGTACAGAACCAGCGACACCGCGGTGAGTTACTGCGACACCGAGCAGTTCGAGCCGTATCGGTTGGAGTCCATTTTTGTGATTCCCAGCGAAGCTGACGGCCCCTTCGCCCTCAAGCTGGAAGTGTCGGCCGAGCTTCCACGGTATCTGCGACTGCTTGCCTGACGGAGGCATCCGCTCTCCGCTCTTCAAGTTTGCGAAGGCAGAAGTCGTAGGCAGCAGCGACCAGGCACAGGCGCAGCGGTTCGATGAGAAGCGCGACCGCGAAGGTGAGCATGCCATCGAAGTTCATCCACCAGCTGTCGAGATCGTGGGGGCCGATGATGCGCACCGCGGCGAAGTCCAGCCAGATCGAGCCCGCTTCGAGGGCTTGGTAGGCGAGGACAAACAATCCCATGGGAACGACCCCGGCACGCCAGATCAAAACAAGGGCGTTAGTAACGGGAGTGAAGCGAGATAAAAAGTCGACCCCAACGTCTTTGAGCCGGCGGAAGACCCCCTTGGGGAGGGCAGTGATGCGCTCGCGAGCACTGGCGTAATACCGGTTGCGGGGCTGAAACCTCACGGCCGCCTGGGCCAGCGCCCGACCGTAAATCACTCCGGCCAGGGTGAGCCAGGCCAACGGGAGAAGGGCCAGGTCGCCGACTTCACCGATAACCCATTGGAGCGATCCCCAGAGCACGGCCAGCGGGGTGAAAAAGTCCCCGACCGACGCCCACAAGTTTTCGTACCACTGAACAACAACTCGGGTAGATACCCAGGCGCTGTAATCCTCGAAGTAGTCGGTAATCAGGAAGATTGTGAGATAGACCCACAGTGATTCGAGGTAGACGGCGATGAGATTCGTCCAGCGCGGAAGCTTGGCGCTATACCGCTTGATCGCAAAGCGGCAGACGAACGCGACAACAACAACCGTGATGGTGGTCGCGTCCAGCTGCAGGGTGAGCACTGTGTTCTGGTTGCGTTCCTCAAACGGGTTGATCTTCTTCAGCGCCGACTGCGCGTACTGAACGGTGTCGGCCTCAAAAAGTTTCCACGCCGCGTAGAACGTGAAGAACGGCACAATACTGACCAGAAAAATTTGGGTGACACCACTTGCCTTAGAGCGGATGCCACTGAGTCTGGTTCGGTCAACACTGTCTGCGCCCTTGTCGCTGAGCGTCGAAAATGCGGGCATCGCACTGCGGAGCACCAGGAACATTGCCAAGAAGCTACCAAGCCGGGCGAGAATCGCCAGCGGCATAATCATCAGCCCCAGCAGGGCACTGCTTGCTCCCGCAATAGCGGCGACCTCGATCAGCAGGTATCGCGCCAACCAGCCCGCCAGATACCAGGCCAAAAGTGCTGGCCAACGCGTGGCCGCAAGGCGTAGTGCCTGAGCGAGGATCGAGAACACAGGGTCAGGCTACACGGCGCGCTCCGCCGTGGCGTACCACTCCGGCCCGCACCAACACCAAGTAGAGCTGGCAGCCCAGGCAATAGTCGAAAACGGCGTTGAGGAACGCGGCAATAAACGCGGCCGACCCGGCAACAACCAGGGCCAGCGGCACCCCCGCGAGGTATAAAACGAGACCGGTCGCAACAACAACCAACCCAACACCCTGGGCGAACGTGGGGCCAGCCGTGTCTTCCAGCTCCGTCGGTGGGCTCAGACGAGGGCGGATAACCCGACGAAACAGCACGCCCCAGGGGTGCCGTGCGACCCCCGCAAACGCTCCCCACGCGAACAACGCCGCGAGCGCCACAAAGAGGCCAAATACGGGCGACAGTACTCGGTCGGCGAGATCCTGCGGGGTTCCGGTTACCAGCGCGAGACCCACACCAATAAGCAGGAGGAACGCCGTGATGCCGGCACTGAAGCGGGGGCCACGAGGATCCACCTGTGTAATGCGAGACGACATGGGTATCCCTAGCGTGTGTGGGCGGGTGTGAGAGTAAGAACGCGACCCAGTTCAGCAAGGACGACCTCGCGGCGCACTCCCCCGCCGATGCGGGAAACGGGCACCCCGCTGCTGTCGAGAATGAGCGTTGTGGGCGTTTGTAGAATGCCAAATCGGTCGACAAGGTCCGGGCGGTCGACCACGTTCACCTCAACGTGGGTGAGCGTTGGGTTTTCGGTACTGATTTCGCCAAGGATTCGCCGGGTAGCAGCGCACGCGGAGCACACCGTGCTGGAGAACTGCAGCAGGGTTCCCTCGGTGCCCAGCTGAACGCCCTCCACTGGAGCATCAGCCTTAACGCGACCCACCCGGCTACGGGATGTGCGATACAAAAGGCCCAAACCGGTTGCGACAGCGACGAGCATGGCCAGCACAATCAGCACGGTGAATGGGTCCATGTTTCTCAGGCTACGACGCTCCCCGGCCGGCCCTGCTTTTGTTGCGCAGTATTACCGCGGGTGTGATCCTGGCCCATCCGGGAGGAATCGATAACCCATTCCCGACTCGGTGAGCAGATAACGCGGTGTGCTCGGGTCAGGTTCGATCTTTTTGCGCAATTGGGCGATGTACAGACGCAAGTATCCGGTGTCAGTGATGTGTTCGGAGCCCCAGATCTCGGTCAGCAGAGTCTGCCGGGTGACAAGGTTGCCAGCGTTGCGCACCAGGGTTTCGAGCACTTGCCATTCGGTGGGGGTAAGTCTGACCAGCTGCGGCCCGTCCGGGGTGGTTCGGGTGATGCTTTTTGCGGCGAGGTCAATGGCGATATCGGCAATTCGGATGGTCGGTGTTGACTCGTGCGACGCGATGCGCCTGGTGAGCGCCCGAATGCGAGCGAGCAGCTCGTCCATCGAGAACGGTTTGGTGACGTAGTCGTCGGCGCCGGCGTCGAGCGCGTCAACCTTGTCAGCGGCACCTGCCCGGCCCGAAACCACAAGAATGGGCGCGTCGCTCCATCCGCGTAGCGCCGCGATCACCTGAAGACCGTCCAGTTCTGGCATCCCGAGATCGAGCATAAATACGTCGGGTCGGTGAGCAATTGCGAGATCGATCGCTTCTGTGCCGTTGATAGCGGTGAGAATTTCGTAGCCGCGCGCCCCCAGGGTGATGCGCAGCGCACGCAGCATCTGGGGGTCATCGTCTGCGACGAGAATCTTCACCGGGTCTCCTGAGTTGTGACAGCCACAGCGATGGGCAGCCCAATAACCATAGTGAGGCCGCCACCGGGGGTGGTTTCAGCTTCGAGTGTTCCACCCATCCCCTCAGTAAACCCTTTAGACAGAGCCAAACCGAGGCCGAGACCGGTGAGGTTGTCGGTGTCGCCGAGACGTTGGAACGGCACAAACATGTCGGCACGCTGATCCGGTTCGATTCCCGGCCCGTGGTCAATCACTCGAATTTCGACGGTGCCGCCGAAGCCGCTGGTGGCGATCCTGACTCGGGTTCCTGGTGGGGCAAAACGAGACGCGTTGGCAAGCAAATTGACGATAACCCGGTGCAGTAATCCCTGATCGGCGAGGAACGCGGGCAGGGTGGGGTCGAGGTCCAGCTCAACGGCGGCCGGACCAAGGTGCAGTTCGTCCAGGGCCGGCAAAATCACGTCCGCGGCATCCACGGCGGTAAGAGAGACCCCGAGAACCCCCGCTTCGACCCGGCTGACATCTAACAGGTTGGTGACCAGCGATGCCAGGGTGCCCAAGCTTTCGTCGGCGGTGGCGAGCAGCTCCGCCCGATCCGCGTCAGACCAGGTGACCTCAGTGGAGCGCAGCCCGCTGATCGCTGCCGTCGCTGCGGCAAGGGGTCGGCGCAGATCGTGGCTGACCGCAGATAGCAGTGCGCTTCGAACCCGGTCCGCTTCCGCGAGAGGGCCAACTTCGTTGGCTGTTGCGGTGAGGTCGGAGTGCTCCAACGCCGCGTCAATCTGGGCGGTGATGGCGGCGAGGATTCGCCTCTCGGATGCTTGCAGGTCACCGCCGTGCAATTCGAGGCTCGCCCTATCGCCGATGGGAAGGGTCGTGAATGTGTCTTCCCTCGTGGGTTCGCCATCGCAGACAACAACCTGGCCGTCCTTGATCAGCCGCACACCGGCGAGGTTAAAAGCTTCCCGAGTTCGACTGATTAGGGCTTGAAGGGCGCTTTGCCCGCGAAGCACACTGCCGGAAATGGTCGCCAAAAGCTCGGACTCAGCGGCCGATCGTTGTGCCGCGCGTGTTCGCCGTGCGGCTTGATCAACCACGTAACTGACCAGGACGGCGTTCACGACGTAGAGAACCAGAGCCAAGAGGTGCAGTGGTTCGTCGACGCTCACGGTGTGAACCGGCTCGACAAAAAAGAAGTCCAGGGTGAGGCCCGACAGCAGGGCGGCAAACAACGCTGGCCAAATACCACCGACCAGCGCCACCAACACCACCAGAAGTTGATAAGACAACACATCACTGGTGATGGATTCGGAGCTACGCAAGCTCACCAGAAGCCAGGTCACCAGCGGTCCACCAACGAGGGCCAGGGCAAGTCCTGCCACGCGTCGTTTCGTGGTCAAAGCACCACCGAGTCGGGGAAGCGCTAAGCGCCGACCGGCCGCGGCGTGGGTGACGATGTGAACGTCAATGTTGCCGGACTCCCGAACAACCGTCGCACCAATGCCGGGGCCGGTGAGAGCGGCCATCACCCGGCTACGACGGCTGACACCAATCACCAGTTGTGTCGCATTCGCGCCCCGAGCGAAGTCGACGAGCGCCTGCGGAATATCGTCACCAATAACCTGGTGATAAGTGCCACCCAGCGATTCAACGAGGGACCGCTGTTGCGCAAGAGCTCCCGGGTGGGCAGAGCGCAACCCGTCCTGACTGGTGACGTGCACCGCCAGCAGCTCGCCGCCGGCAGATCTGGCCGCGATACGCGCACCCCGGCGAATCAACGTTTCCCCCTCAGGGCCACCGGTGAGAGCAATAACTACGCGCTCCCGCGCCTCCCAGGTGGCGTCAATGCCGTGCTCGGTACGGTAACTTTTCAGCGCGGTGTCGACCTCATCCGCCAACCACAGCAGGGCCAACTCGCGCAACGCCGTCAGATTGCCCAGCCGGAAGTAGTTAGACAACGCCGCGTCGATCCGTTCGGCCGGATACACCCGCCCGTCGGCCAGACGCCCCCGCAGCGCTTGCGGGGCGAGGTCCACCACCTCGATCTGGTCGGCAGCACGCAAAACACTGTCGGGAATCGTCTCCCGTTGCTGCGCTCCGGTGATTTGGTAGACGACATCATTGAGCGATTCGATGTGCTGAATGTTCACGGTGGAGATCACGTCGATACCGGCATCCAACAGGGTTTCCACGTCCTGCCAGCGTTTGCTGTTGGCAGAACCGGGGGCATTTGTGTGAGCCAACTCGTCAACCAACGCGATGTGCGGATGCCTCGCAATGACGGCATCAACGTCCACCTCGCTGAGCTCAACGCCGCGGTGCGTGACCGTTCGGCGGGGAATGACCTCAAGCCCCTCCGCCATAGCGCTGGTGGCAGCGCGGCCGTGGGTTTCCACGACCGCGATCACCACATCTTTGCCGTCGGCAGCCAGCCGTTTGCCCTCCTCGAGCATGCTGTACGTCTTGCCAACACCGGGAGCGGCGCCAAGCAGTACCCGCAACTGCCCTCGTTTCATTCGTTAGCCTTTCAATGACTCGAGGGCGATGTTGAGTTGAAGTACGTTCACGGTTTGCTCACCGAGATATCCGAGATCGCGGCCCTGAGTATGAGTCTCAACCAGTGCCAGCACCTCGTCAACTGCGATGCCGCGGGCGTCGGCAACCCGCTCCACCTGCAGCAGCGCATACTCGGGGCTGATGTGCGGGTCCAACCCGGAGGCCGACGCGGTGACGGCATCCGCTGGAATTGCATCTATCGCGACCGAATTGGTCTCGGCAATCTGAGCTTGACGTTCCTCGATTGAGGCGATGAGGCCGAGGTTCTCCGGCCCATAGTTGGAACCGCTGGAGGCGGAACCGTCATAGCCGTCGCCGGCGGCGGAGGGACGCGGCTGGAACCATTCCGGGAGCGGGTTTCCGTCTGCATCGGCAAAACCCTGGCCAATGAGGGCAGAACCGACCGTCTCGCCGTCAACCGTTTCGAGCGATCCGTTTGCCTGGGCGGGCAGCGCGACCTGCCCGATGCCGGTCACAAGAAGCGGGTACCCCACCCCCAGCACAGCGGTGAAGACGAGCATGGCGCGAATCGCGACCCAGTGATGCGTGAGGCTCGTACGAGATGAGCTCATTGTGGTGACTTCTTTCTTCAGTCGTTGGGAGTTAGAAACCGGGGATCAGGCTGACCACAAGGTCGATCAGCTTGATACCGATAAAGGGTGCGATCACTCCGCCGAGGCCGTAGACCAGCAGGTTGCGGCTGAGGATCTTCGACGCGCTGAGCGCCCGATACTTCACCCCAC
>DASYMY010000114.1:0-2180 GCA_036008825.1 Glaciihabitans sp. | reverse complement strand
TGGCAGGTGACGGCAGCGACGAATGCAGTTACGAGCGTTCAAACGGCTTTCGCTAGGGCAACCAGGACCTGGTTGAGCGAAGGCACTCCCTCGGCTCGGAATACCTCGTCACCGTTGGCCGCGCGGACAACAACGGTGGGTGTGGAACGGATGTCAGCGTCGCGAGCACGGTCCTCGTCGCGTGCCACATCCAATTCAGTGATGGTCGCGGCGGGGACCAATGTGGCCACTTCCGCCAACACCGCCCGCGTCATAATGCACGGGTCGCAGAAGGCAGAGGAGTAAAAGTCGAGGGTCACTCCCCTGCCAACCACGGAACTCACTCGCAGATTCCCGCCAGTGAGGAAAAACTTGTCACGGCAGGAACGATTACAGCTCGCCGCGCTCTTCGGGCGGGGTAACGCTGTCGCTGTCGGGAGCATCCCACCGGTAGGTGACCTGCACCTTGTCGTTGACCTCGTGGGCGGTAACCGCGGTGTACACCTGCTGGGTCTCGTGGCCGTCTACAGCCGCGAGCACGGTGAGCTCGGTGTCCCAGGTGCCATCCGTGCTGATCCGGGTGTCGTTCTGCCCGTCATAGGGGCCGCCCTCGTAGAACACGATGTATTCGTCGCCTCGGGCAAGCTGGGGTGTGTTGTTCGTCATAGTCCAGTCCTACCAGACACCGATGAGAGACAGCAGTCCGAAAACGGCCGACACTGCGGCGATGACCAGCGCAATACTGATCAAAACCAGGTGCACTTTGAGGAAAGTTGTCGCGTTTCCGGCCGCGTCGCGTGCTCGGGGATCCGATTTGATGCGCCGGTAAAACTGTGGCCACACAATGACGTTGAAGGCCGCATTAATCAAAAGCAGTGTCTCAAGCATGCCGCCAGTGTAGGGATTAAGCCGAGACGAGAGGCATCCGCCCCACATTTTACATAACACGGTTATATAGTTTTTAAGTGACTTCTACCGACATTCTTGAATCTCTGCTTGTTTCGACCCATCGCCTCACCCGTGTGGCAGCGCAAGCGACCGGCAACACCACACCGGCAGGAGTCTGGCGAACCCTGTCCATTTTGGCCACCGATGGCGCGATGCGCATTGGTGAGCTGGCCGCCTCAAGCCGCATTAGCCAGCCCGCGATGACCCGGCTTCTTCCGACACTGGTCGAAGAAGAGCTCGTGTATCGAATTGCGGATGTCGCTGACTCGCGGGCCTGGCTCATCGCCATCTCCGCGAAGGGACATACAGCACTAGAAGAGTGGAAGCGCGAGCTTGCCGCGCACATGGAGCCGTTGCTTGGTGACTTGTCTGCCGCTGACTGGGCCACGCTGGCCGACAGCGCGGCAATTCTTCAATCGCGACTGGGCACACACCTCGCAGCCTAAGACGATGGGCCTGCTCGGAGAGTCCGCAGACCGCCGCCGAGAGCTGGCGACGATCCGAGCTGACACACCTCCCCGATAGAATCGGCGTATGGCTTCTTCTGCGGACCGTTTGGTCTGGATCGACTGCGAAATGACCGGGCTTGATCTCGGTATTGATGAACTCGTCGAGGTAGCGGTGGTTGTCACCGATTACAACCTCGAGCCGATTGCGGAGGGGTTCACCATTGTGATCAAGCCCGACCAGTCGGCGCTCGACAATATGGGTGACTTTGTGCGCAATATGCACACCGAAAGTGGTCTCATCACCGAAATTCCCAATGGTGTTTCGCTCGCCGAGGCGGAGTACGAAGTACTGGAGTACATCCTCAAGCACGTCCCGGGCGTTCAAAGCGCGCCACTGGCCGGCAACACCATTGGCACCGACCGCGCGTTCCTCGCCAAATACATGCCGCGAGTTGACGGTCACCTGCATTACCGCAGCATTGACGTGTCATCAATTAAGGAGCTAGCACGCCACTGGTTCCCCCGTGTGTACTTCAACGCGCCCGCAAAAAACGGCGGACACCGCGCTTTGGCAGATATTTTGGAATCAATTCGGGAGCTTGAGTACTACCGAAAAGCCGCATTTGTCGCGGATCCTGGGCCCACAACCGAGGATGTTCAGGTCGTTTCGGCCGAAGTTGTTGCACAGTGGGCCCCCAGACTGTAATAAGATGGTCTGGTTGCTTCGGCAACGCTTGGTGGGCGTAGCTCAGTTGGCAGAGCGCTGGCTTGTGGAGCCGGATGTCGCGGGTTCGAGCCCCGTCG
>DASYMY010000113.1:0-3188 GCA_036008825.1 Glaciihabitans sp. | reverse complement strand
GCACCAATCTCAACTAAGTGGGCCCAGAATTGACGGGATACCTGGAACTGCTCGTTCACTTTGACGGCACTCGAAATATCGATAGATCCGTCGGGGCGCTGCGGGGTGTAGTTGAGCTCGCAGAGAGCAGCGTGTCCTGTTCCGGCGTTGTTCCAAGGGTTGGAGCTTTCGAGAGCGACAGCACCGAGGCGTTCGTAAATTTGAATGTTCCACTCGGGCTCAAGTTGCTTCAGGAGGGTGCCGAGTGTCGCGCTCATGATGCCGCCACCGATGAGTGCTACGTCTATGTGTTTGCTCACCGAGTCAGTTTAGGCGACTCGCCGGATTCGGTTCTGATCGCGCGCTGATTCAGGCGCGGCTCGATTTGGGATGAGCCACTAACTGGCCAGGCCAGAACTTTTCGTGAGGTGCTCCCCCCACCTTCAGTTCAAAGAGTTCCTGCGTCACGCCAGCAATGTGCATGTCTCTCAAGTGATTGGCGATAGGCATTGCGTCATCGCAATGACGGCAGAAGACGATTCGGGCTTCGCCCCACGGACTTTCCTCAGTTATCCACTGCATTCGTCGGCTGCATTCGCCGCACACCATGAGCTCGATGACATCCATGGCAGCACCCTAGAACTCTGTCGCTAGTCGTGTGCGAAGTATCCACAGGCTCAGCCACAACCCTGAATCATGTGATTCGCGTCAACATTCATGTACGACACGATCTGTTTTACACTCTGGTTGTCCGTGCCCTGTACAGGGGCCGATATTCTCAGTTCATGGCCTATCGCAAGGAAGGCGACCGAACCAACCACAATCCGGATCGGCGCCCCGCACCACTCATCGTTCTCGCACTTGTTGTATTGGTCCTCGGAACCGCAGCTTTAGTGTTTTACGCGCTTTCCATTTAGCGCGATTTGACCCGCGTCGCGACTTGGCCCGTTTGTGACGATCACGTTAACCATCCGCAGCACCTCTTGCAACCCAGATATTTCTGGGGGATTCTCAGATCTACTATCCGAGCAATCGAGAGGGACAAAATGGTGACTGTAGTTAGCGGTTGTGAACCCCACCGACTTGCGATGGTCGACAACAGCGGAGCCAAAGCCGCCGCAACCCGCGGCAGCGTTTATTGCCCGGTTTGCGACTCTACGTCGACCAACAAATAAGCGCGCGTCTTCATCTGCTGCAACGTTCCCCTGGCTTGCTGATCGACTGCGGTATAAGTCATTTACCGCAATGAAACTCTTTCGATACATTCGCCAATTAGTGTGTCGGTATGGCCACTCGACGCAAGTCCCGGTACCAGCCGCCTAAGGCACCCAACCTCACCCCGTGGTGGGTGGTGGCAATTCTCATCTTGCTCACCGGCGCCACACTCGTATTAGTAGGTATAGCTCTAACGGTCTGAGCCCGTAGGCTCACCGAATGCGCTTCTTTCTCACCACCCTGGCCGTCTTCGTCGGCGTACTGCTGATCGCTGGGTTTGTTTTCTTCCAGGTCGCAGCGCAACAGGATGCAAATCGCGCCACCACGGAAACGTCAGAGTCAGCGCCAACCGCGTCCGCCCGTCCGACTCTTACCCCGGAGGAGACCCGGGAGCAGGACATCGTCACCAAGGTCAACCTCTACGGGCAGCTCGTATGCAACAAGCTTGCTGAAAACCCTGGTGTAGACCTGGATCCGCTCATCGACCGCTTTATCACCACCTATGGAGTGAGCGGCGACACCCCCGAGCAGCAGCTAGAGACGGCGCACCGACTTCTACTCGGGGCGACCGAGAAGTACTGCACCGATCAGACAGCGCGCGTTACCGACGCCGTCGCCGCTGGATAGCTGGGATTCGCGGCCGGTGGATTAGCGCCAGCAGGAGAACCACGCCGACAGCTGCACCAATTGAGTTGGCAAAAACGTCGGTCAATGATGAAGTGCGTCCGCCGAGGAAGACTCCTTGAACTGCTTCGATACCGCAGGACAGCAGCACTGCGGCGGCAATTGCTCCCCACCACCGCAGCCGTGGAATTGCTAACAAAATGAGTAGGCCAATCGGAACGAACATCGCAACGTTCGCCGCTATCTCAACGCCGTTATAACTAAGACCTGAGGCGCCAGCCTGGTGGGCGGAGTCGACAACTCGACGCACACTGCCCGCGATGGGACGGTCCACGGGTGTGGGCCAGAACACGATTACTCCCACAACAAGCAGATACCCAATAAGGACCTTGCGTGCGAGTTTCTGCACCGGGGGTGCGCTCCACTTCATCTGGTGAAGTAGTGAGCGTACCGCCGGGCGCAGATGCAACTGAGCTAAAAGCTCAGTTGTTTACAGCGTTGTTACTTCTCGGGGTCTTCGGGAGCCCCCCCGGACGTGGTGTCGCCCTCGGTCTTGCCCTCGTCGGCGTCATTGCCCGATCCGTCTGCAATGTTCTCGGTGTTGTCGGTGTCGCTCGTGATGGGCTCGTTGGCGTCAGCGGTTTCAGAGTTCGAGGCGTTAGTCATAACTCCAGCCTAGTAAGAGTTGCTGGCAAGAGTGCAGTTGAGACTGCTCAGGTTCCCCGCCTAGGGTCGTAGGAGAGAACCTCGAATCCGATCGGAGCAATTGCATGACCGTGACCCAGAACCGGAACACAATTGGCCGAAGCAACAGCCTCGACGACGGACTGAACCTTGCCCGCGAAGGATATGTTTTCGGGCAGAACCGCTTCGAGATACTCGACACCGACGCGTTTCATACCCGCATTCTGGGCTCACCGGTCACGGTGATGTTCGGCGGGGAAGCGGCATCCGTTCTGCATACAAATACGGTTGATACCTCTGACGACTCCCCCGATCTGTTCTCGCGACTGATGACCAATGACGACGCGCTGCTGATTCTTCGTTCCCTATATATGGAGGAATGGTTCAACGCCGTCAACGAGATGAGGGGCGAGGTTGTTTTGCAGGACGAGGTGAGAGGGATCCTCACCCGTGTGGCTTTGCGCTGGCTCGGCATTGACCCCGACACCACAAACGTTGACGCCGAGAGTTCTCGGATGAAGTTGGAGTGGTGGGGCCGCGGAATCATTCGCTCGACCCGTCATGGATTGAAGAAGCGCAACCCGAACCCCAAGTCGCTCATCGAGGAGTTCGTCGAGCGGACGGGTGAGGATGGGCGGAGGTTGTCGACGTCGGTGGCATCCGCTCAGTTAGTCGATGTTCTGCAG
>DASYMY010000112.1:0-1807 GCA_036008825.1 Glaciihabitans sp. | reverse complement strand
CCGGTGCTCTGCCAGCCGCTGGCACGACGCTGCAGAATGGCGCCGTCTGCTGTGAGCACACGAATTTGGACAACACCGTTGCCTCCGGCGATGACCGAGCCGCCATCAGCGGTGCCGAGAGTGCTGCGGGGTCCGCCAATTTCGAACAGGGTGACAACGGATTGGTTGTCTGAGCGTGCCAGGGTGGCGACGCTGCGGTCGTCCACCCAGCTGGCGTCGAGCGGTGGGTCGGTGGCGACGGGGAGGTCGACAAGTTCGCCGAGACCGGCCGGCACTCCGTCGCGGCGCAGAACCGCCGCAACGTACAGGCGCGGGCCGGCGGTTGTGTTGACGTACATCAGCATGCGGGCGCCGTCGCGCGAGACATCCATCGAGACAATGGAGGCATCGCTGGGCACCGATGAGGTGATCTCGTGAGTGTCGCCCTCTGGGCCGATGGCGCGAATGGCGGAGGCGTTGTTTTGTGGGACGGTCCAGACATAGCGCCAAGTGTCAATGGTCGGCGCGATGAGGTTGGCTCGCTCGTCGAGCAGACGGGGGTTGGCCTCCCCCGCTGTCACTAGATTCACTCCGTCGGAACCCAGCACGGCGGCGCTGGATTGTCCGCGCGACAAGCTCACGGCTGTGGGATTGAGCGCCACAATTTTCTCGCTCAGCCCTGGGAGGGTCGCGATGCCGTCGTCGGCGGCGAACCCAAACTCTCCGTCAAGAACGACCAGAGGTTCCGAGTCCACCGGTGGGGTGAGTGTTGCGGTGCTGTCCCCTGGGTCCGGAACAACCAAAGGAACGCCGCGCACGCTCATACTGACCGTGTTGACGTTGACGGTACCCAGGCTGGTTTCCAACTGCTGTTGCATTCGGGCTTTGTCGAGTGGACCGGACTGAGCGATTTCGTCGGTGAAGTCGATGCTCGTGCGTCCTGAGGACACGTCGACTGGTCCGGCCAACTGGGTGCCCTGAGGGAATGCGGTCAAGGTTGCGCCCTGCTGCAGCCAGCTCGCCTGCCCGCTCAACAGGGCGTTGACTATACGGGTGGAGACGTTGGAGCGGGTCGGGAACCACCGCACGTCCGGCACAAGGTACCGGTAGCTGGGGTCGAAGAAGTACAACGCGTGCGCGTCGAATGCGGCCTCAAAGTTGTCGCGGGAGAGCACTGTGCCGTCTTCGAGTTCGCTGATGCGCCACTGGCCGTCAACGGATTCGAAGGAAAAACTCAAGTTGCGGGTGCCCTGATTTCTCTCCTCCGAGTACAACCCGTATGAGTCGATGGATGCCCGCGTGGAGACACCATATTCGACGGTGGATTCCGAGGTGGACACCATGGTGCCGCTTCCCTCGCGGATGAGCACGCTGGCGTTGGGGCTCCAGTCATCGGAGGCATCCGCTGTCAGGAATTGGCGCGCAATTTCGTAACTGCCCTCGGGAGAGGTGGCCGCCTGCATAAAGTCGGTGAGTATTTCTTGCTGCGTGGAGTCCTCTTGCGGGCCAGACGGCAGCGGAGCGAACGGAAAATCTTCTTCTTCGGTGACGATATCGCCGGTCATCACACTGCCGTTGGACGGGATGCCAACGCAGGCGGCCAGAGACAGGCTGACGAGAAGGGCGGCGGCGGCGCTCCGAAATGGATGCTTCGTCTTAGTCAAGGTCGCCTCCCTGCTGAGGGTCAAGTTGCAGCGGATCAAAGTCGTCCGGCGGCAGTTCCAGCGGGGACGAGGTCAGTGTCGCACCGATTTCTCGGGGAAGGGTGAGTCGGAAGCAGGAGCCCTGACCTGGCGCACTCCAGACCTCAAGCCAGCCGCCGTGCAAA
>DASYMY010000111.1:0-1723 GCA_036008825.1 Glaciihabitans sp. | reverse complement strand
TTGACCGACTCGCCCAATCGGTGCCGGACAGCGCCAATGTAGACCTGGTTCCCGCATTTTCCGGCCTTGGCGCCCCCTGGTGGGACCCGCATGCTGAAGCGGCGGTCACCGGACTGGGATTGGGCACCTCCCAGGCTCACGTTGCCCGGGCAGCATTCGACTCCATCGTTCTGCAGGTGGCGGATGTGCTCGATGCGGCCGACCGTGCCAGCAGCACCCCTGTCCGCACCGTCATGGTCGACGGGGGATCCTCCCGCAACGACTGGTTGATGCAACAACAAGCCGACCTCAGCGGTCGCACCATCGTGCGGTCGCATATTGCGGAGCTATCCGCCATGGGCGTCGCCCACCTGGCTGGCCTGGGCTGTGGGCTTTGGGACGAAGCAACTCTCAACCGCATCAGTGGGGAAGGCACGCGGTTCACTCCCTCGATACCCGCCCAGGCAGCCGAACTTCGCCGCGATCGCTGGTTGACGGCGGTTGCTCGCTCCCGCTTCGCCACCCGTTCCCCCACCCGGAGCCCTGTCACCGTCTAACCCGAAATCTTCCCGTTTTCCCTGCAAAGGAGCAGTAATGACCACCCCAGTAGCCTCACCCATCTTCCGAAACGCGTTCACCAGCCGCAATGTTGTTGTTACGGGAGGCGCCCGCGGTATCGGGCTGGCCATCGCACGCGGATTTGCCGAAAGCGGGGCATCCGTCCTTCTTATTGATCGAGACGCATCCGTGGTCGACACCGCGGATGCTCTACAAAAAGAAGGTTTTGATGCACACGGCGTTGTGGCGGATGTCACAGACGAAGAGCAGGTTACGGCGGCGTTCTCCACGGCAAACGAGCTGTGGGGTCGAGTCGACGTGCTCATCAACAACGCTGGCATCATCACCATTAGCAACCTGGACGACCTCAGCCTCGCCGACTTTCAGCGGGTTCTGAACGTCAACACCACCGCAATGTTTCTCTGTTGCAAAGCGGCAGCACCCCTGCTGCGCAAAAGTGACAGCGGAGTGATCTTGAACGCCGCATCTGGGCAAGCCCGACAGGGGTTCATCTACACACCGCACTACGCCGCCAGCAAGTTTGCCGTTATTGGTCTCAGTCAGTCGCTCGCCAAAGAACTCGCGGGGGACAACATCCGCGTCAACTCTTATTGCCCCGGCATTGTAAAAACGGAGATGTGGGAGTACAACGACCGCGAATGGGGCAAACGCCTCGGCAACTATCAGCCCGGTGAACTCATCGACGAGTGGATCAGCAACATCCCGCTTAAACGACCCGCTGAAGCGGGGGACGTCACCAACCTTCTCCTTTTCCTCGCCTCAGACGCCGCTACATATATCACCGGACAAGCCGTCAACATCGACGGCGGCATGTTCATGAGCTAAGACCCCACTGTGCGTGCGACACGCCACCTACGACCCTCTACCTGTCAACGGAGCCAGCAACCATGAGTAACCAAACCCTTTCGACCCCCGGGCCCACCCGGGGTGGTGCATCCGAATCCTCACCTTCCGCGCTGTCCAAGATCAGCGCAACAGCAGGACGTCTGCTCTCCGGCTCAGGCGGGGCGCTCGTGGGGCTCATTGCCCTATTCCTGGTGATGTCGATTTTTGCGCCCTACTTCCTCACCTCCCGCAATCTCGTCAACATTGTTGACCAGATCACCGTGCTGGGAATCCTTTCCCTCGGCGCAACGGCTGTCATCATCACCGGCGGCATCGACCT
>DASYMY010000110.1:0-9244 GCA_036008825.1 Glaciihabitans sp. | reverse complement strand
CGGCCGAGGCGGTGGGTATTAATCTGCCAGCCCCCGCACCCCACTATCAACCGGTGTGACTCCACACAGCTTGACATCGAGCGTAGAGGGGTCAAAACCGGGTGTTTGGCCCGCGTTGCCGTCTTTCGCGACAGCGGCCCGGTAAGTTCAGGGATTTATTGCTGCCGCGATTACCTGGAGCTGTTGGCGGAGGGTGTGGATGAGCTCGATGGTTGTGGCGGGGAGCTGGTTGGGGTGGTGTGGGGCCGACGTGAGTGTGGGGTGTTTCCTATGTCCTGAGACTGGTGTTTCCTATGTCCTGAACCAACACCGTTTCGTTTGTGCAAAGGTTCTGCCGAGCGGCAGTCAAGCGAAGAATGTACCGGGCCGGCGCTAATCTGTGGAGGGAGAGGGAGGCTTTGTGACGCCGTAGAAGCGGCGTTCGAACACCTGTCGGGCCAGCCGGGTGGCCCGCAGATAGTCCTCATCCAGAGCGGTTGCCGAACCTGGCGGGTACTCCAGTAGCCGCGCGAGACCCTCAAGTTGCTGACGGTCGGTCGGTAAGACATCCGCTGTCTTCGATGTCCACAGCGTGAGAACAGACCGTGCTCGCGAGGCCATGATCCAGGCCTCCCGGAGTTTGGCTGCTTCAGAATGTTCGACAAATCCGGCTGACTCAGCAGCAGCAAGTGCCGTCAGAGTTGAGGTGGTGCGAAGGCCCGGTTCGGTCGCACCGTGCTGAAGCTGCAGCAGTTGAACAAACCACTCCACATCGCTCAGTGAACCGCGACCCAGCTTCAGGTGACGCGACGGGTCTGCGCCCTGGGGCAACCGTTCGGATTCCACACGCGCTTTGATTCTCTTCACTTCGCGCACGTCTTTTTCGCTAATTTCAGCCGGGAAGCGAACTTCATCGGCGAGAGTCTCGAAATCGCGGATGAGAGCTTCGTCGCCGACGGCACCACGTGCTCGCAGAAGCGCCTGAGCTTCCCAGGTCAGCGACCAGCGGGCGTAGTAAGCCCGATAGCTATCGAGGGAACGCACCATTGCCCCGTTTTTGCCTTCGGGCCGCAGACCTGCGTCGAGCTCGAAGGGCAACCGCAGATCCTCGGTGAGGCGACTGAGCGTTTGCACGATGCGTGCGGCGCGTACCTGCGCTTGCTCACCGGTGACGGACAGCGCCCGGTAGACGTACATTACGTCGGCGTCGGAACCGAACCCGAGTTCTTGTCCGCCGTATCGGCCCATAGCGATGATGGCGAATTCGATTCCGTCGGGTTCGGGACGGGCGAGGGCCAGCACTCCGGAGAGCAGCGCATCGTTGATGTCGCTGAGCCCCTGGCCCAACTCTTCGACGGTGATGAACCCAAGGATGGCGGCGATGGCCAGTCGGAGTACTTCGCGTCTGCGAGCGGCCCGCAGCGCTGCAGCCGCAGCAGAGACATCATCACGATGCCGAGCCACGGTGGCGCGGGCTTCATCCAACAGGGTTGCAGCTGGTCGTGGGCGAAGCTCCTCCTCGTTTTCAAGCCAGGCGGCGCCGTCGGGGATCCGTTCGAGAAGGTCTCCTGCGTAGGGAGAGGACGCCAGAACATGGGTGAGACGTTGTGCTGCACCGGAGGAATCCCGCAACATCCTCAGGAACCAGTAGGCCTCGCCGAGGCGTTCGCTCAGCCGCCGGAATGCCAGGAGTCCATGATCGGGATCTGCTCCGTCGGCAAGCCATTGCAGCATTACCGGCAGAAGGGTGCGCTGAATGGTAGCCCGCCGAGACACCCCGCCAGTCAGCGCCGCAATATGGCTTAGCGCGCCCTTGGGGTTGAGGAAACCGATGGCGGCCAGTCGCGCAGCCGCCTGCTCGCTGGAGAGCGCGAATTCTTCTTCTGGTAGTCCGGCGACTGCTGACAGCAATGGGCGGTAGAACAGGCGCTCATGAAGGCTGCGGACAGCCAATTTGGTGCGTTGCCAGCCGGCGGTCAAATCTGCCGCCCCTGTGTAGAGCCCGGTGGATCGGGCAAGCACACGCACCGCTTCCTCATCGCGCGGCATGAGGTGGGTGCGCGCCAACTTGGTCAACTGCAGACGGTGTTCTAGTAATCGCAGGAACCGATAGTCACGGGAGAACTCGGCGGCCTCAACTCGGCCAATGTAGCCATGAGTTGCCAATGCCACTAACGCGTCAAGGGTGGCAACTTGCCGCACCTTTTCGTCGTGTTGGCCGTGCACGAGTTGCAGAAGTTGGATGGTGAACTCGATATCGCGCAGCCCGCCGGGGCCCAGTTTGACCTGAATGTCGCGTTCGTTCGGCGGGATGTGCTCGGTGACCCGTTCCCGCATGCGCTGCACGGACTCCACAAAGTGTTCGCGTGACGCACTGGACCAGACAAAGGGGGCGACTGCGGCAACATACCGTTGCCCCAGTTCACGGTCACCCGCGAGGGGACGGGCCTTCAACAGTGCCTGAAACTCCCAACTTTTCGCCCACCGCTCGTAGTACGCAATGTGGGATTCGAGGGTGCGTACAAGAGCTCCATCGCGTCCCTCGGGACGCAGATTAGCGTCAACCTCCCACAGTCCGGGCTCGGCGGCGAGTTCCTGAATGCCGCGCGAGGTGAGCATGGCAATGCGGGTGGCGATTTCAACGGCGCGACCGGTTGCTAACCCGTCGCTGGCCTCGGCCACGAAAATGACGTCGACGTCGCTGACGTAGTTGAGTTCACGGGCCCCGGCTTTACCCATCCCAATAATGGCGAATCGGGTGCGCTTGATGTCTTCTTCCGGGAACCGGACTGTGCGTCTGGCCACATCGGCGGAGGCATCCAAGGCTGCACCGGCTAGGTCGGCGAGCATGGCTGTGACGGTGTCGACCGCACCCAGCGGGTCACGGTTTTCCAGGTCCCACGCGGCAATGCGCGCAAGGTGCCGACGGTAGCGCACCCGCAGCGCGGTATAGGCGGCGTCATCGGTGAGGCCGGCAACGGAGTCCATCAGCTCAGAGCACAGTTGCTCTGCCGTTGGCGGCGTTACGAGCGGTGTCGCTAGCGACTCCAACTCGTTCGGGTGACGGCAAAAGAAGTCGCCAAGGCCTTCAGAGGCGCCCAACACACGAATCAACCGAGCAGCGGATTCCTCGTTGTCGAGAATTCGCGAGACCTGCTCCTGGGCGCTGTCCTGCAGCCGCATCAGCATCCGCAACGCTTGGTCGGGGTCGGCTGCCGAAGCGAAGTGGGACACCAGTTCGCTCGGCAGCGGATCCAGAAGCGCCCGAGTTGACGCCAGCTCGGTAAACCCGAGCCGGGCGAGTTCAGTCAGCGTTGTCTGATTGCGCGGCATGGTGAGGTCAGAGAATCTCGAGATTGCTTTCGAGTTCGTACGGCGTCACCTGGGCCCGGTAGTCCTTCCAGTCCCGACGTTTGTTCGACAGCACGTAGTTGAAAACCTGCTCCCCCAACGTTTCAGCAACCAACTCAGAGTCTTCCATCAACGACAGGGCATGGTCCAAGCTGGCGGGCAGCTGGTTGTAACCAAGCGCACGGCGTTCGGTGTCGGAGAGGGTCCAGACGTTGTCTTCGGCTTCCGGCGGCAGCTCGTACTCTTCCTCAATACCCTTAAGCCCTGCTGCCAGCAGCAGCGAGTAGGCAAGGTAAGGGTTCGCGGCAGAGTCGATGGCACGGTACTCCACGCGCGAGCTCTGACCCTTGTTGGGCTTGTACAGCGGCACCCGCACCAGTGCTGAACGGTTGTTGTGACCCCAAGTAACAAAGCTGGGCGCTTCGTCCCCACCCCATAGGCGCTTGTAGGAGTTCACAAACTGGTTGGTGACCGCAGTGATCTCCGGCGCGTGGCGGAGAAGTCCTGCGGCGAAGTGACGGCCAATCTTCGACAGCTGGTACTGGCTGCCGGCGTCGTAGAACGCGTTGACGTCACCTTCGAAGAGCGAGAGGTGGGTGTGCATACCCGATCCGGGGTGGCCAGACAGCGGCTTGGGCATAAACGTCGCGTAGACACCCTGCTCGATCGCGACCTCTTTGATGACCGTGCGGAAGGTCATGATGTTGTCGGCCGTGGTCAACGCGTCCGCGTATCGCAGGTCGATTTCGTTCTGGCCGGGGCCCGCTTCGTGGTGGCTGAACTCGACGGAGATACCCAAATCTTCCAGCATCCGCACGGAACGGCGACGGAAGTCGTGTGCTGTTCCACCGGGAACGTTGTCGAAGTAACCGGCGGAATCTACCGGCTCGGGGCCTTCAGGGCCAAACTTGCTCGACTTGAGAAGGTAGAACTCGATTTCGGGGTGCGTGTAGAACGTGAACCCGCGGTCGGCTGCCTTCGCCAGGGTGCGCTTGAGCACGTTGCGGGGGTCAGCAACAGCGGGCTGTCCGTCCGGTGTCGTGATGTCGCAGAACATACGCGCGGTGGGGTCAATCTCGCCCCGCCAGGGAAGGATCTGGAATGTCGTGGGGTCTGGGTGCGCGAGCACGTCGGCCTCATAGGAGCGGGTGAGCCCCTGGATCGCCGAGCCGTCAAAGCCCAGTCCTTCGAGGAAGGCTCCTTCGACCTCGGCGGGCGCAATAGCAACCGACTTCAGCGTCCCAACAACGTCGGTGAACCATAGTCGTATGAACTTGATGCCTCGCTCTTCAATGGTCCGAAGAACGAAGTCACGCTGCTTGTCCATCAAGCTCCTTTGTAGTGCCACAATCGGGGCGTTTCCCGCCGCGCTATTAGGCTACTGGCTATGCCCCGTCTTCGCTTGGCGCTCGGCCAGACCAATCCCGTTGTGGGAGACCTCTCTGGCAACGCCGCCCAAATTATTGCCGCCGCACGAACCGCTTCCGCGCAAGGAGCTGACATCCTCGCCGTGGGCGAAATGGCGCTCTCGGGCTATCCCATTGAGGATCTTGCCTCTCGTCCGAGTTTTCTGGCCGCAGCTGCGAACGCGGTCACCGAGTTGGCAAAAGCGCTACAGGATGAAGGCCTCGGCGAGCTGGTGGTGATCGTTGGTCACCCCGATGGTCCATTCGAGCCCCGTCTTCTTGGCACGAGCAACGCGCCAACGGCGATCGCTCAGAACTGCGCCAGTGTTCTGCACCACGGTCACGCCAAAGCCCGTTACGCCAAACACCATCTGCCCAACTACTCCGTCTTTGACGAATACCGCGTGTTTATCCCGGGCGACGAACTTTTGGTGCTGCGGATCAAGGGCGTTGATGTAGCAGTCATCGTCTGCGAAGACCTCTGGCGCGACGGTGGACCGGTCGGGCGTGTCCTTGACGCAGACGCCGGCGTTCTTATTGTGATCAACGCCTCACCCTTTGAGCGAGACAAAGACGAGGTGCGTCTACCTCTCGTCACCCGGCGCGCCGTCGAGACAGACACCGTGGTCGCCTACGTCAACATTGTTGGCGGTCAAGACGACCTGGTTTTCGACGGTGACAGTGTTGTGGTTGACGGCGCTGGCACGATTCTCGCCCGCGCCCCCCAGTTCGAGGAACACCTCCTGGTGGTGGACGTCGACGCTGCCCCTGCCACTGATGTTCAACTGCCCGTCGCGGTCGCCCGGATTGAAATTTCCGGAGCGCAGGGACAGCAGAGAAAACTCGAAGCGGATGTCGCTGTGTTGCCGGATGATCGTGAACAAATCTGGAACGCACTTGTTCTTGGTCTGCGCGACTACGTCAACAAAAACCATTTTCCCTCAGTCATTTTGGGTGTGTCCGGTGGAATCGACTCTGCCGTGTGTGCCGCGTTGGCTGCGGATGCTTTGGGCGCCGACCGGGTGTGGGGCGTCAGTATGCCCAGCCGGTACAGCTCCGACCACTCCCGTTCAGACGCCGATCTGCTCGCCGAGGCCATTGGTATTCACTACTCGAGTGAACCCATCGCCGACCTGGTCTCCCCCATTGAAACCCAGCTGGCGTTGACCGGAACAGCTGCCGAGAATGTTCAAGCGCGCATCCGCGGCATTATCCTGATGGCCAAATCCAACATGGATGGCCACCTGGTATTGACCACGGGGAACAAGACGGAGCTCTCCGTCGGCTACTCCACCATCTACGGCGATTCCGCCGGCGGTTTCGCTCCCATCAAAGATGTTCCCAAGCTCCTGGTCTGGGAGCTAGCACGGTGGCGCAACGAGTTCGCGCTGGGGCGCGGCGAAACACCGCCCATCCCGGTGAACTCCATCGAGAAGCCCCCGAGTGCAGAATTGCGCCCCGATCAGACCGACCAGGACACACTGCCGCCGTACGAGATTCTGGACGAAGTCCTCGACGCCTACGTGACCCGCGCGCTCGGTCGCGATGACGTTATTGCGCTCGGTTTTGACGCCGAGACGGTCGATTTCATTACCGGCCTTGTTGACCGGTCGGAGTGGAAACGCCGTCAGGGCGCCATCGGGCCCAAAATCAGCGGTATGGCATTTGGCCGCGACCGACGCCTGCCCATCACCTACCGTCCGTCCCCCGCGCACTAGGGTTGCCGTTATGACAGAGCAGTCGTCTCCTTTGGTTCCTGCCCCAGCTCACCTGCCCACACCAGGGCCGAAGCGTGTGCGCACCAGGCACTTCCAGAATGCAAAAGATCAGGGCATCAAGTTCACCGGACTCACGAGCTACGACCAGCTCACGGCGTCGATCTTTGATGCAGCGGGAATCGACTTTCTGCTGGTGGGTGACTCGGCGGGTAACACCGTGCTGGGTTACGACACAACCCTGCCGGTCACCGTCGACGAATTGATCCCTCTCACCCGAGCGGTTGCAAAGGCAGCGAAGCGGGCCTTTGTGGTTGCCGACATGCCGTTCGGGTCGTACGAGTCGACAGCAGATCAAGCTCTGCAAACAGCGTTCCGGTTTATGAAGGAAACGGGCGCGCAAGCGGTGAAGCTCGAAGGCGGTGTGCGCAGCGCCGAACAAATTCGCCGGATTGTCTCCGCCGGAATTCCCGTCATGGCACACATCGGATTTACACCGCAAAGTGAACATGGTCTCGGCGGACACGTCATTCAAGGTCGCGGCGCCCAACTTGACGCTCTCCTCGCCGACGCTCACGCCGTAGAAGATGCCGGCGCGTTCGCGGTTGTGCTCGAAATGATCCCAGCGGATGCCGCCAAACAGGTCACCGAAGCCCTCCGCATTCCCACCATCAGTGTCGGAGCAGGTCCGCACACCGACGGTCAGCTGATGGTCTGGACAGACTGGGCCGGCCTCACCACCGGGCGGATCCCGAAGTTTGTGAAACAGTACGCGAACCTCGCCGCTGTGCTCGGCGACGCCGCTCAAGCGTTCCGGTCAGACGTCGACGCGGGCATCTACCCGGGCCCCGAGCACTCGTACGAGTAAAAACCCGCCGCCGCTCTAGTCCCGTTCGCGTTCTTCCTCAGCCGCCCACGCTTTGGCGCGTTCGGCGATGATTTCCCGCGACCGCAGAGCGTCCGCCCGCGAGGCGAAGGGGCCATCTCGATCCGAGCCCAACGATTTGGGACCCTCCTCGACTTCACCTGTTTTGGTGTTGAACCACCATTCGGTCATTAGCGCCTCCTTGTGCTGGATAAAATCGATCCTATGCCTCGGGATACCTCTGGACACCTCACCCCGGGACTTGTCTCCCCACTTCGCGCCGTCCCCGCAGGGATTACCCGCCCCGAATACGTGGGCCGTCCGGCTCCTCGTCCCTTCACCGGTTCCGATGTGTACCCGCCAGAGAAGGTCGAACTCATCCGCGAAGCCGGCGGTATTGCTGCGCGCGCCATTGAGGCTGCAGCAGAAGCGATCCGCCCGGGGGCAACCACCGAGGAGCTGGATGCCATCGCGCACCAGTACATGATCGACAACGGCGCGTACCCCTCCACTTTGGGCTACCGCGGATTCCCCAAATCGTCGTGCACCTCCCTCAACGAGGTGATCTGCCATGGCATCCCCGACAACACCGTGCTGCAGGACGGCGACATCCTCAACATTGATGTCACAGCGTACAAAAACGGTGTCCACGGCGATTTGAACAAAACCTTTATTGTTGGGCAGGCCTCCGAGGAGGCAACAAACCTGGTGGAGCGCACCGGTGAAGCCCTCAACCGGGGCATCAAAGCGGTCGCCCCCGGACGACAGATTAATGTCATCGGTCGCGCTATCGAGTCTTACGCCAAACGCTTTGGTTACGGCGTAGTGCGCGATTTCACCGGCCACGGTGTTGGCGAGGCATTCCACTCCGGGCTGATCGTGCCGCACTACGACGCGGCTCCCCGATTTGATGACGTAATCGAGGTTGGGATGGTCTTCACCATCGAGCCCATGCTCACCCTGGGCAGCATCGAGTGGGACCAGTGGGCAGACGATTGGACAGTCACAACCAAAGACAAAAGCCTCACCGCGCAGTTCGAACATACCCTCGTTGTCACGGAGCGTGGAGCGGAGATCCTCACGCTTCCCTAGACTGGGGGCATGACGACTGCTGTAGGAATCGATATCGGCGGCACGGGCATCAAAGGCGCGGTGGTCGATATCGACACTGGCAAACTGCTCAGTGACCGGGTCAAACTTCCCACCCCAACCGGCGGAGAACCCGAGGCAATCATCCAAACGGTTGTCACCATTCTCGAGCAATTGGGTGTTGAACCCGGCGTGCCCGTTGGTGTCTGTTTCCCCGCGATTGTGATCAACGGACGCACCATGTCGGCCGCAAACGTCTCCGACAAGTGGATTGGTTTAGAAGCCGAAGCGCTGTTCGAGAAGGCGCTTGGTCGCGATATCCATTTTGTGAACGATGCGGATGCCGCCGGCGTCGCCGAAGTGCGTTACGGCGCCGCAAAGGGAGTGAAGGGGCTCGTTCTTCTCACCACCCTCGGTACCGGAATCGGCAGCGCGCTCATCTACAACGGTGTGTTGATTCCTAACTCTGAGCTTGGCCACCTCGAAATTGACGGCAAGGACGCCGAGAAGAAGGCCGCATACTCCGCCAAGGAGCGAGGTCGACTGACTTTCGCGCGCTGGGCGAAGCGCCTGCAGCGGTACTACTCGCACGTGGAGTTGCTGTTCTCCCCCGACCTGATCATTGTGGGTGGCGGAGTGTCAAAGAATCACAACGAGTTTTTGCCCCTGCTCGACCTTCGTGCGCCCATTGTTCCTGCGGCGTTGCGCAACAACGCAGGGATTCTGGGTGCGGCAGCATTGGCTGTCCGCCAGCCCTAACCACCGGATCCGCACCAGGGCGACCGCGCTGCTTCGCTCTAGGCGCCAGCTGCCCTCAAGGGTTAGTGGTCCGCCAGCAC
>DASYMY010000109.1:0-4766 GCA_036008825.1 Glaciihabitans sp. | reverse complement strand
GGGTGTCAACCACTATCACGATGACAACGTCAGTGGGCATCCCCTGCCCGCGGATCACCCCGCAGGACTGGCCCCCAACGATCGACCCACCGGGTCGCTGTTTGTGGGCTCGGAGTACGTCACCTTCCCCAGCCGTCACCTGCCGCAAACGGCCATGGGCTGGGAAGTAAACCCCACCGGGTTGCACAAGCTTCTCCTCCGGCTGGGCCAGGAATACCCCACCCTGCCACCGCTGTACGTCACCGAAAACGGAGCGGCCTACGTGGACGAGGTGGCCGCGGACGGAGGCATCCGCGATATCGAACGCACGCAGTACATTCATAACCACATCGAGCAGGTGGGGCGAGCAATCGCGGATGGGGCTGATGTGCGCGGTTACTTTGTGTGGTCGCTACTCGATAATTTTGAGTGGGCGTGGGGGTACAACAAACGTTTTGGCATCGTCCGGGTGGATTACGACACTCAAGAGCGCACAATTAAAGACAGCGGGCTCGCGTATGCGGCCCTCATCGCATCGAACAGGGTTCTGGCGATCTAAACTGAGACGCCTAAAGGCGAGCGAGTCGGGAGAGACCAGTGACGATGGAAAAACCGACGTCGAGAGCGGCGCCAACCTTGGAAATGGTGGCGTCCCTCGCGGGGGTTTCGCGGTCAACCGTCTCCCGGGTGGTGAACGCGTCACCGCGGGTGACCGCCGATGCAATCGAGGCTGTGAACGCCGCCATCGATGAACTCGGGTACGTCCCCAACCGGGCCGCCCGCTCGCTCGCCAGCCGGCGCACTTTTACTATTGCGTTGGTCATCCCGGAGAACACTGCCAAGTTCTTCTCCGACCCCTACTTTGCCTCGGTAATTCAGGGGGCTGCTGTACACCTGGCCTCAACTGATTACACCCTCACCTTGCTGATCGCCTCGGAGACTGACCCTGAGAAAACGCGGCGGTATCTGCAGGGCGGAAACGTGGACGGCGCCCTGATCCTCTCCCACCACAGAGATGACCGCTCTTACGTCAAACTCGCCGGAAGCCTGCCCGTAGTTTTTGGTGGGCGACCAATGAGCTTGGAAGGCCCCGACCGTTACATCGTCGACGTCGACAACCTCGCTGCCGCAACCGTGGCCACCCAGTATTTGCTGGATCACGGACGCACCCGCATTGCCACCATTGCCGGACCCCAAAACATGGCCGCTGGCATCGACCGGGTGGAAGGCTGGCGGCGCACCCTGGAGGCAGCAGGACACCCGGCCACCATGATTGCCGAAGGTGACTTCACACCCCAGGGCGGGGCGGCCGCCATGGAAAGTCTGCTCAGCGCCGGGTATGACTTCGACGCCGTTTTTGTTGCCTCAGCGCAGATGGCCGCTGGAGCGATGGGAGTGTTAGCCAAACATGGCAAAATGGTTCCCGGCGACGTGGGCATCGTCACCATGGACAACGATTTCTACGCCACAAGTGCGACCCCTCCGCTGACCACCATTGAGCAGCCCACGATTACGCAAGGCGCCAAACTTGCTGAGGTTCTCGTTCGGCTCATCAACGGCGAGGACGTTGAGCACACTACTCTGATGCCCACACACCTCATCGAGCGAGAATCGGTCTAGGGAACGTAGCCTGGAGTTATGTCGACAACTGTCACCAACTCCCCTAGTGCATCCCGGTACGAACTCACCGTTGACGGTGAACCAGCGGGTATCGCTGAATACCGTCTCAGCGAGAATGAGATCGTTTTCACTCACACCGAGGTAGACACCGAGCGTCGCGAGAATGGGCTCGGTGGAGACCTTGTCCGTCATGCCCTCGACGATGTGCGCGCGAACAGCACCAAGCGAGTAGTTGCCTCGTGCCCCTTTGTGTCGTCCTGGATCGGGGACCACCCGGAGTATCAGGACCTACTCACCCGTTAAGGCTTCAGCGTTTATCGTCGGTCAGGTCGATTTGGACCTGACCTTCGTAAATCCCTTTGTCGTCATCCCCTGCCACCGGCGCGGGAGCGGGAAGCACCGTCTGGCGGTCCATTTCGATCTGGGCTTCGTGTCGGGTCGGGTTAAACACCTCGTCACCGATTCCGAGCGCTCCGCTCGAGCCGCCGGAACGGTTTTTGTTCGACAAATCGATCCACCCGAAGTGCGCTGCGAGGTAACACGAGCCCACGATGGCGGCGAGCAACGCAACTATTAGCCATCCATCCACACCCCAAGCATACGGGCGCAGACAGAGTTGTCTACTAAATCGAGCCGGTTGTTAGAGAAAACCTCACACAATTGTTATGGGACGCGGTGCAGCCACTCTTCAGTGGAAAACTTTTCCGTCACCAGCTGTTCCGCCTTGGCGATTTCCTCAGGCGTTACCTCGCCCTCGGTTGCTCCGTAGAGAGCCACAAACGTCTCAGACATCCGCTCAATGATTTCTGAACGGGGCAATCCCGTCTGGCTGCGTAACGGGTCAACACGTTTTGCAGCGCTCTTGGTGCCCTTGTCACTCATTTTCTCGCGGCCGATTCGCAGCACTTCAACCATTCGTGCGCCGTCCATGTCGTAACTCATGGTCACGTGGTGGACAACCGCGCCCGCACCCAAACGTTTTTGCGCGGCGCCACCAATTTTGCCGGTGGGGCTCGTGATGTCGTTGAGGGGCTGGTAGCTCGCGTTGATCCCCAGAGATTTGAGAGCAACCAACACCCAGTCGTCGAGGAACGCGTAGGAGTCAGCAAAGCTCATGCCCTGGACCAGGTCGGAGGGAGCGTAGATGGAGTAGGTGATCACGGAGCCAGCTTCCATAAACATGGCGCCTCCCCCGCTGATACGACGAACAACTTCAAAGCCATACTTGGCGGCGTTATCCAGGTCCACTTCGTTGCGCACAGATTGGAAGCTGCCGATTACTACGGCCGGAGAGTTCCATTCCCAGATGCGGAGGGTGGGTTTGCGGCGCCCAGCTCCAACCTCTTCGGCGAGAACCTGATCGAGGGCCATTTGCAGTACCGGCCGGTGCGCTGTTCCGCGAATGAGTTCCCACTCGTAGTCGTGGAAGCTTGTTGCCGAGGCCAACGCGCGACGGATAGCTGTGGCAACACCTTCGGGGCTGAAACCAAGCAATACGGCTCCGGCCGGCAGTGCCGCGTGCACGGCAGCAGCAATCTTTGCCGCATCGGACTCGGCGGGCAGCCCGTTGACCGCGGCGTTGATGTCGTCGAGTGCGTCATCCGGCTCGAGAAAGAAGTCTCCTGCCAGGCGGAAGTTGGTGATGGTTCCCTCAACAACGTCGAGGTCAACGACAACAAGTTTGCCGCCGGGGACTTTGTATTCTCCGTGCATCAGGGGAGCCCTTCGATGGGGTGAGTGACACCGTCTGGCGTCACGGAACGTTACGGTCGGGGTCGCTCTTCAGCGATGGGAAGACGATCGTCGAGCCAGGCAATAAGGTCGGCGATGATGTCGTCGCGATTGGTTTCGTTGAAGATCTCGTGCCGCGCGCCCTCGTAGACGGTGACGGTGACATCGCTCAGTCGTGAGCGGGTCAGGTATGCCTGCGCAAGGGAGCGAACGCTCGCTTCCCCGCCGAGGGAATCGTCGCCACCAATCATGATGTGCAGCGGGAGGTCATGTTCAAGGTTGCGCGCGGGGATCCCAAATAGTCGCATCCCCTCTACCAAACCAAAAAGCTTCACCACGTCGGCGGTGAAAGTGAGCGGATCATCAACAAACGCCTGGGCAACCGCAGGGTCGCGGCTCAGCCATTCGTGTCCGGTCTCACCGAGGTGCGCGTGTTTAACGTTGAGAGAGCCGGCGCGCATTCGACCCGGAATGCGGTGCGCGGTACCCGTGAGGACGGCCGCGTCATAGTCAGCAGAGTAGGTATTGAGCAGAGTTTGTACCATCAGCGAACCCCAGCTGTGGCCAAGGATGGTGAGCGGAACCTGCGGATATTCGGAGCGGATGATTGTGCTGAGCTGGTGAATGGCAGCAGCAGTTGCGCGGAGGCCACCGGCACCGAGTTGACCAAGCTTGCTGAGGTCGCCGTCGTGCTGCTCGACCCCCGTCAGGCCGTGCCCCCGGTGGTCATCGGCGTAGACGATGTACCCAGCGTTGACGAGCTCTTGGGCGAGGTACTCGTAGCGACCGGCATACTCGCCGAGTCCATGCGCAATCTGCACAACCCCAACCGGACGGGCGACCCGCCACACGTGGTAGTGAATGGTGACGTTATACGCATCAACAAAGGTCTCGTCTTCGCGGATTGCGGTGAATTTCGGCACGTGAGCCTCCCTAGACAAGTGTACGGTCGAAGCTCTCACCCATTTAGTTAGCGCGGCTAATTTGTTATGCTAACTAATTGTGACCGACGATTCCTTTGACAGCGACCTGCGTGTAACCATTCAGCGCCTGGCCCGACGCCTGCGTTCTGAGCGCGCGGACGAAAACATCTCCGATGGCCAGTTCTCCGTATTGTGTGTGCTGCACCTCGAAGGATCGATGGGCCTCGGCGAATTGAGCGCACACGAAAAGGTCACCCCACCGTCAATGAATCGCACCGTCAACGCACTGGTCGACTTGGGCTATATCACCCGCGAAACTGCCCTCGACGACGGTCGCAAAGTCCTAATTGGCGTCACCGATGCCGGACGGTCGGTGATTGCGGAAACACGCAAACGCCGTGACGCGTGGTTCTCGCTCCGCCTGGCTGAGCTCAGCGACGAGGATCGCTCCGCCCTGGCAGCGGCAGCACCTGTCCTGCGGGAGCTCGCGTCCCGGTGAGTTCTATGTTTCGC
>DASYMY010000108.1:0-4442 GCA_036008825.1 Glaciihabitans sp. | reverse complement strand
ATCAAGCGCGCGTGGTGAGTGGAGGTGTAGTCGTCGCGAATAACAAGACCCGACTCGGCGGAGCGGCCGATGGTGAGCTGCTCACGTGGCAGCTCGATCTCAAGTCCCTCTTTGGGGCCCGAGGTAATAACGAGACGTGATGCGTGCGTCGGCGTTGACGCAGAGGGTTGAGATGGGGCGGGGAACGGGGCTCGAGACACGGGCGCTGTTGGGGCGGCCGGCGAGCTGACAGGTACCGGAGCAGGGGCAGGTGCTGGGGCGGCCGCCGCTTGGATAAACGGGTCGGCAGGGGCATCCGCTGGCATTCGACGTACTTTTTGGCCAAACAAATCGGAGCGCAGCGCGTACACGATCGAGAAAATGAACACCCAGAGCACCGCGAGGAACACGAGGCGCAGGATGAGGAGGGTTAGTTCACCCATTTAGTATCGACCGCCCTCGGAAGGACGGGAGTTGCCGGACGGATCAACGTCAGCGGATTGGGCTAGCACTCGGAATACAATACGGGTTCTACCGATCTCGATGACGGAATCGGGTGTCAGTGGCGCTTTAGTCACGGGCTGCCCATTTAGTTTGGAGCCGTTGGTTGAGCCGAGATCGTTGACCTGTCCGCGGGTTCCGTCCCAGAGAATTTCAACGTGTTTACGCGATGTTCCCGAATCGTCCACCGTGATGTCGGCCTCGGAGCCGCGGCCAATGATGGTGCGTGACTTCGTCAACTGGTGGCGTTGGCCGTTGATATCAACAACCGGGGTCCAAGCGACGGTGCCCTTGACGTTGACCGAATCGATTTCGATCATGCCTTCACTCAGCTGCGTATCGTGAGCAAGTTTGATCGCGATCGGGCCAGCGAACGAGTAGCGCTGAGTTGTCGCGTGGCGCTGCACCAGCTGGGTGAGCTCATCAATCAGCGTGGGGCCAAGCGCGTTCATACGATCGAAATCGCCGCGTCCGAGGCGTACGGTGAACCGGTTGGGAACCAGAATGCGGTCCCGGGAGACTACGGCCGCCTTTGTGTCGAGCTCACGGCGCAGGGCGCTCGTAATCTCCACCGGCTGGAGTCCACTTTTGAAGGTCTTGGCGAAGGCGCCGTTAACGGCGCGCTCAAGACCTTTCTCAAAGTTGTCCAGTAGGCCCAAGGATCTCCCCGTCTCGCCGGATATGTTTCAGCCGATGTTAGTCGGCTAACCGCTGGATGACCTGAGCATCCAAATGGCCGGTAGCCGCCAATCGACAGTACACGGGTCTCAAAGTCGAGCGTACACAGCGATTTGTGGTCGCGTTGCCGCTGAACGTCCATTTGTGGGGCTCAGCCTGTGATAATCTCGCTTGGTTGGTGCCCAGCACCAATTGGTACGCGCGAGTGGCGAAATTGGCAGACGCGCACGGTTCAGGTCCGTGTGCCTTAACGGGCATGGGGGTTCAAGTCCCCCCTCGCGCACCGTCGTCCTGTCTCAGGACATAAAAAAGGTCCGGACCCCTAGGGTTCGGACCTTTTCTTTGTTGTGGCGGGTGAACTAGGGCGGGGTGGCGGTAAAACCAGGCCCGGGTGTCGATCCGACTGGCCCGGCTTTGGTGAAACCCGCCCCGGCTTTGGTGAAACCCGCCCCGGGTGTCGATCCGACTGGCCCGGGTGTCGCTAAAGTCGCCAATCCTTGAGATTTGGCTCGTTAAAAGGGTCAAAACCGGCTTATTTGCCCCTGTTGCCGTCTTTAGCGACAGTGACCGTGGGTTCAGCGAATTAGTGACCGTGGGTTCAGGGAATTATTGCTGCCGCGATCAGCTGTGGAAACAGCTCCATCACGAAGTAGCCGACACCACAGGCCGTTGCCGCGGTGACCGCGGCATTCCAGAGACGGCTGCGCCGACGGGCATCCGCCACTTCGTTTTGTAAGCGCGTGAAGCTCTGTTTCTGAGGCTCGAAAACGCGTGTTTCAGCCGGTTGGGTGTGCCAGGTTGTGGGCTGCTCGGCGAGTGCGGCGAGCTGCCTGGTTTCGTCGTCAGAGTAGACGTGGGGCTGGCGGGTAAGCCATTTGGTGAGCTGTGTCGACGAGAGCACACGCACTTTGGGCGGAGTTTTTCCTGTGCTGATGGACGCCGCTCCAATCAATGGTGATGAGCGGCGTCACCGCGACTGGGATACCTGTCAGAGTGAGCAGCCGGGATGCCCGCTGTGCCTCGTGCAGCGAATTGCGGATGTGATGAGTCGCGACATTGTTTACTCTGAGGCTGCTTCCCGAGGTGTAGCGCCGTTGATCATCAGTGATCCCTTCGAGAAATGGGGCGAAGAATCCCGAGCATAGGGGGCTTCCCACCACGTGGGAACGAGACCTGTGCGGTTTCTGCGCCATGTGTGCGGTTCGTACCTATTGTTGCCGTCAAAGTATCGCCGTAGGTTCGCCTGGATTGGAAACACAGCCCGGTCGCCCAACCCGAAGAAGGACACCGATGATCCCCAGCGAAGACGTCCCCACCGAACCGATCACCATCGTCCCCGAGCCGCGTCCCTACCCCGAACCCAACACAGCTAAGCGAACCCGCAAGGCACTGTTGTGGTCTCTCGTGGTGGGCAGCATTGTGCTGAGCAGTTCCGGCGCAGCACTGGCCGATACCTCCCGTGTTGTTGGCGCGATGCCCGTGGGTAACCAGTCCAAATGGACTCAGTACTTTGCCGACGATTTCACAACCGATGTTTCTCTGGGCGGCTTCCCAAGCAGCGCCTATCGCAGCTCCTGGTTTCCGTATGTTGCCGGCAGCCGCGACACCTCCGGCTATGGCACATACAACGCGGCCAAAACACTCAGTGTGGACAACAGCATTCTTCGCGCGAAACTGTTCAGTGAGCGGGGAACCAACTACGTCAATGCCATGATCGCCATGAAAACGTGGGGCCACACCTACGGAAAATATGAGATCCGACTGCGGGTACCCAAGCCAATTCCAGGCTACAAAGTTGTTCCTCTGCTCTGGCCAGATAGCAACGACTGGCATGAGGGTGAAGTTGATTTTCCCGAGGTGCATAACCTCACTCATAACGACACAATCCGCGCAGCCATCTTCCCCGGTGGAGATCCGGTGAACCCCGACAGCTGGGACTACCGGCACAGCACCGTGAGCATCATTGGTGAGCAGTGGCACACCTACGGGATCGAGTGGCTCCCCAACTCGCTCACCTTCACCATCGACGGGGTACCTCAGGGCACCGCGGTGACCGGAGTCCCCGATACCCCCATGCATTTAGTACTCCAATACGAGACCGCCATTGACCGGGGCCCGCCGCCTGCTGCATCCGCTGGTGTGATCGAAGTGGACTGGGTTACGGCGTATAAGCCGATTTGGTGAGTGCGCCGCGGTTATCGACACCGCGGTTATGCACACTGTGGACTGGGCTGGGGACAACTACACTGCTGTAATTCGAATGACAAGAATTTCGGCAACGGCAAAAATAGAACGCCAGTTCAAAAGGCGGATGTCAGTGGGCACGGGGTACCCCTATCCGCCGACAAGGCGTGAGCCGGGCTCACAAGTGGGGCCTTTGGGCCCTAAAAACCGCGGTGGTTGGTTCATAAAGTCGAGCAGGTAGTGCTTACGGCGGCCGACCACAGGAAGCGGACATGTTTCGACGCAAACCCGAGGTCAGCGCCGGTATCGCACGGCATCCCGACTTCGCATATCTCAGTGGCGACTCCATCTATATGGACTCCGCCTGTCAGTCTCTACGTCCGCAACCGGTAATCACGGCGCTTACCAGCTACTTCACGCAGTACAACGCCTGTGGCGGGCGCGCCAAGTACGCGTGGGGAACCCAGGTCGACCGAGAAGTTGCCGAAACGCGGGCGGCCGTACTGCGCCTTCTGGGGCTATCGGCGCGCAGCCACGCCGTCTCGTTCACCCTGAACACCACCTACGGGTTGAACCTGCTGCTGCAGCAGTTGCCACACGGGGTGTACAACCGGATCGTTACCAGTCACACCGAGCACAACTCGGTATTTCTCTCCACCATCACTGCCGCCACACGCCTGGGGGTGGAGCGGGTGGTGCTGGAACGCGCCCCGGACGGATCCGTGAGCTATACGCCGGCCCAGGTGGAGCGCGCTGTTGTTGTGGTCAACGCGACGTCCAATGTTGACGGCACCCACCTCGGCAACCTCGCCCAACTCGTGGACGACACCCACAAGCGCGGTGGCATCGTGATTCTCGATGCAGCGCAAACCATGGCCCATTCTGCGTCACTTCTGACGGGCACCAAAGCTGACGCGATCTGTTTCTCGGGCCACAAAATGTACGGAGCAAGTCTCGGGGTGATTGTCACATCCCTGAGCTTGTTGCAGAGCCTCGAGATCTCGTTTGTCGGTGGGGGAATGGTTTCCGATGTGCGGGAAGACTCGTTCGATCTTCTCGCGAGCGAACCCGGCGCACTGCTTGAGCCCGGTTTGCAGGCC
>DASYMY010000107.1:0-4546 GCA_036008825.1 Glaciihabitans sp. | reverse complement strand
GTCGGCAACCTCATGCTCATTGCCGGCTGGCTAGATGCCTCCCCCCGGCTGCGCCTGCTCACCGACACCTGGCAGCAGCTGAGCATCGCCGCCCCGCACACCCTGAGCGCTGTGGGCGCCTTCGCCAGCTTCAGCCCGGCCTACCTCGACGCGCATCCAGCGGCTGCCCACACTCCACCGCTTCAGCCCTCACCCACCACCACCCGGCAGATGCAGCTTGCGAACACGGTGGACCTTGACGCCGTGGCATCCGCTCTCACGATCCCCACTTTGGTGATCAGCGGCACCCATGACGACGTGGCATCGCGCGAGCAGGGCCGTGCTCTGTTTGCCGCGATCCCCACCGCTCGCTACACGGAGGTGGATTCGGGGCACGCCATGCTGCGGGAACGTCCCGCCGAGATCCTGGCGCTGATCAGCGCCTTTGTGGCGGACCCCGCTCGTTACCCTGCCGGGGCGATCCTGCCGGCGGCCATCGTATGACCACCGCGAGCGCGGTTATCGCGACCCCTGCCGCCACCATCGCTACCTTGGGCACCACCGCGAGCGCCGCCGCAGTAACCGAAACGGACGTGCTGATTGTTGGCGCAGGATTCGCCGGAATTGGCATGGGCATCCGTCTCGCCCGAGACACCGCACGGTCGTTCCTGATCCTCGAGCGCGCAAACGACATCGGTGGAACCTGGCGCGACAACTCCTACCCAGGCGTCGCCTGCGACATCCCCTCGCACCTGTATTCGTTCTCGTTCCGTCCCAAAGCCGACTGGTCACGCTTATTCGCGCCCGGCGCCGAAATCCTCGACTACCTCCGCGACTGCGTGGCGACCGAGGGCCTCACCCCACACCTGCGACTGGGCACCTCCGTGAACACCATGCAGTGGAAAGCGGATGCCTCTCGCTGGCAGGTCACCACCAACCGCGGCACCTTCCTCGCCCGCACTCTAATCATTGCGGCCGGACGACTCGCGGAACCGCAAACTCCGGCCGTCCCTGGGCTCGATAGCTTCGCGGGTCTCACCTTCCACTCCTCACGCTGGCCAGACGACCTTGACCTCACTGGCAAAAGGGTGGGAGTCGTCGGCAGTGGGGCATCCGCCGTTCAATTGCTCCCCTCCGTTGTTGCGGCAGCTGCTAGCACAGTCGTCTTTCAGCGCAGCGCCGCCTACGTCTTACCGCGCACCGACCACGAGTACAGCCCGGCTGAGCTGCGCCGCTTCGAACGCGACCCTGAGCACATTGCCCGCACACGTTCCCGCCTCTTCTGGGATGCCGAAACCGGCTTCGCCGCCCGCATCACCACCGGCCCCAGCGACCCCCTCGCCGCCCTATGCTCCCGCGCCCTCGACCACCTCGCCGCCCACGTCACGGATGGCCGGCTGCGCACGCAGCTCACCCCCACCTACGAGATCGGATGCAAACGGGTCCTCTTCTCCAGCGACTACTACCCGGCGCTCAGCTCCGACAGCGTCAGCGTCGAGCCGGCGCTCAACCGCGTCGACGGCCGGGCCGTCTACGCCGAAAACGGAAGCCACCACGACCTCGACGTTCTCATCCTCGCGACGGGCTTCGAGTCCGCCCGCCCGCCGTTCGCTCAACAGGTGATCGGACGCGACGGCCAAATCCTCGCCGATCACTGGCGCAACGGGATGACCGCCTACGCTTCCACCGCCGTCCACGGGTTCCCGAACCTGTTCATCATCGACGGCCCCAATGCCAGCCTCGGCCACAACTCCGCCGTCTTTATGATCGAGACCCAGGTCGAGTACATCCTGGGGGCGCTAGCCCACCTGCACACGGCGGATGCCACCGTGCTCGAGGTCTCAGCGGAGGCCGAAGCTGCCTACGTGGCCGAGCTTGACCGGGCGGCTGGCTCCACCGTCTGGCTCACTGGAGGGTGTGACAGCTGGTACGTGGATCCGCTCAGCCGCCGGCTCACCCTGCTCTGGCCCGACTTCGCGCACACCTTCAGGCAGCGCCTCGGCACCTTCGACCCGCAGGTGTACCGCCCGAGCTAGCCGTTGCCAGCTTCATCCGGCCCCGCCTGGCCCCGGCTGGCTCCCACCCCGCTCGCTCGCGCCCGCCCGTGTCGCTAACGACGGCAATCCGGACGAAAGACCCTGTTTTGGGCCCCCTGCCCTCTTTGCCAGGCTGGTTGTGAGTCACTCCACAATCAAGGGATACCACTGAGATGATGACCAGTCCGGGATACACGACCGCGGAGATCCGTCAGATCGTGCAGGAATATCAGCTCCAGCCCTACGGAAGAAAAAGTGCCTGGCTAGCCGAACAGGGCCTGCCCGCTAAACGGGTGCAACGGTGGCAAGCGGCGGTATTTGACGGCGATCTCGACCTAGGGCTGATCCCGCGAGAAGGTAGTTCTATGACAACTCCGCCCCATCAGCGCACCGTGATAGCCAAAGAGCTGGCCAAACAACGCACCAAGCACGAAGCCGAACTTGAGCGCTTGACCGCGCGAGTGCGGGAGTTGGAGGACACCAACACCGCGTTGGGAAAAGCTATCGGGCTCTTGCACACGATGAACGAGCAAGAGCCCGACAAACCAGCACCGACGACCGATCCACCCAGTTCCTCACCGCAGAGACCGCACTCGTCAGCGAACTCACCCGAATCCTCGGATCCCAACGTCGAGCGTTGAGCGTTGCGGGGGTGTCTCGGTCGAGCTGGCATTACCGGCAGCACCCCCGAGGTCGTGTCATTAACCCGGTCGGCCAACGCGAGCGTGCTTATGACTCACGGATTGGTGCTGCTGATCGGGAACGGATCAGCGAACTCATTCGTGCCGGCTGGGCGCGAGATAACTCGGTCGATCACTCCTTCGCCACCGCGTGGGATGCCGGAGAGATGCTCGCCTCGCGGCGCAGCTGGTGGCGCCTGGCGGCCCAGATCGAGGACCAAATGCTGCGCCCGACGACCCCGACCCGGACCGAGCGTCGGGCGCCGCGGGACAAACCGGTGCTGAAAGCAACCGCCCCGGGACAGGTGTGGTCGTGGGACATCACTGATCTGTTTTCGCCCTGGCGGGGGAAAACATTCAAGGCCTACAAGATCACCGATATTTACTCGCGCAAAGTTGTTGGCTGGCGGATCGAGGATCGTGAGGCTGACTACCTCGCTGTTGAGATGTTCCAGAACGCGATCGCTGAGAATGGGGCGCCGGTGGTGGTGCATGCCGATTCGGGTCCAGCGATGAGATCACACCTACTGCGTGACTACCTTCAGGGCCACGAGGTCGCCTTGTCACACAATCGGCCCTATGTTTCCAACGACAACCCGTTCTCCGAGGCCGGATTTCGGACGATGAAATACCGACCCGGTTATCCGAAAATCTTCCCCGATATTGATGCCGCCCGCGCCTATCTGACGGAGTATGTGTCTTGGTATAACGGGCAGCACAAGCATTCCGGGATTGCGTTATTCACACCCGGCGAGGTTCATGACGGCACTTGGCGCAGCGCCTGGAACGCCCGGGACAGCGCTCTGCAAAGCTATTTTCGTGCCCATCCGGAACGGTTTCATGCCCGCCCGCGGACACCGATGCCGGCCGAGGCGGTGGGTATTAATCTGCCAGCCCCCGCACCCCACTATCAACCGGTGTGACTCCACACAGCTTGACATCGAGCGTAGCGGGGCAAATCTCGAGTATTGGCGACTTTAGCGACACCCGGGCCGGCCTGGCCCACACCCGCGCCCAGTTTGCCAGCCACAACAAGGAAAAGGTCCGAACCCCGTGGGGTTCGGACCTTTCCTTTTGTCCTGAGACATCGAGGTGCGGAGGGCGTGGGATTCGAACCCACGAATGCTTTCACATCACCAGTTTTCAAGACTGGCTCCATCGGCCGCTCGGACAGCCCTCCTGGTACCTCAGAGAGTGTATCCGATGCTGCGCCCTGCCGCGCTTAGACGGTGGCCAGGAAGCGCGCGACACCGTTGTCAATGTCGGTGGCAGTGTGCCCGTTCGCTACGGCTTTGACCTCGTCGGGAGCTTGGCCCATGGCAATGCCGCGGCCAGCAACGGATGCCCACTCGAGCATGTCGATGTCGTTTCGGCCGTCACCCATCGCAATCACCCGCTCGCGGGGGATGGCGAGCAAACCGCGCACCCGCTCCAGGGCGGTCGATTTGTTCACGCCGTCTGGAGCGATGTCGAGCCAGGCGGTCCAGCCAACGTTGTAGCTGACCTTGTGCAAACCCATTTGGGCGACGACGTCGAGGAAGTCCTCCATGTCGTGCTCCGGCGAGATCACCACAACACGGGTGGCGCGTTGGGTGAGCAGCTCGTCGAAGCGCACCTTTTCGCTGCCGGCGCCCAGGGCACCGTTGGGAAACGCACCCGTGTACCGGGACAGGCCGTCTTCGTCTTCAACCGCGTAGTTGGCGGTCGGCAGGTTGGCGCTGATGGTGGTCAGCACCTCGCTGGGGTCAAACGTCTCGACCAGGTCACGGGAGTACCCGAGCGGAGCGGCAAGGTCGCGCTTGAGGGTGATGGCCCCGTTGGAGCAGACAATGTACTCCGGCGTAATGCCCA
>DASYMY010000106.1:0-13121 GCA_036008825.1 Glaciihabitans sp. | reverse complement strand
ATGTTTCCCTAAGGCAGCTCCGGAACCGGTGGTCGCCCCAGCTGCAGCAAAGACAACTCGCGCCCGATCGACAACAGCGTCAGCGCCGCGCACAACGGCGGCAGTCCGCGCCCCGTCTACTCGCGCTTCCTCCCCGCGTTCGCGATCGCTGGCGGGATCCGGTTCCGGTGGCGATGTGGGAGAACAGCGTATTTACCACGTCACCCACATGAGAAATCTGCCCGCGGTACTGGCATCCGGCTCGCTTCTCGCCGATTTGAACGATCAGCGACAGGATCGCCCTGAGGTTGACATCTCCTCCTCCGAGACCCGTGACGCGCGTCGCAAGGCTCTGATTTCAGAGGCCGACCAGACAACGGTCGCCCACTTTGTGCCGTTCTTCCTCTCTCCTAATGCCACTCTGTGGCAGAGCATCCGTTTTGGCGAAACCGATCCTCGGCTTTCCGCCCACGCCCTTGGCTCAGATATCGCGGACTACGTTGTGCTCGTCAGCACGGTGAAAAAAGTTCTCGATGTTGCCGCGGCAAACGGCGCCACAGCTATTCCATTTGTGGTCTCCGATGGTGACGCTGCCGGGGCCACCTCCCGCTTTGGAACCACCCGTGATGATGCAGAGCGGTTGCTTCGTCGGTTGCGCTCCAGCCAGGATCTTGAATTCTCCCCGATCCTTCAGGCTGAACTGCTCGTCGGCGGATCCTTTCCGCTCGATTCGGTCACCCTCATCGGTGTTGCCCACGACAAGGCCCGCGCCGCCCTCAAACAGATTCTGGACGGCTCTGGCTTCACTCCCAAAGTCGCGGTATACCCGCCGTGGTTCGCGAAGGTGGAACCAGTTTCCAGCTAACCTAACGGGCTGGGGTGCGCGGGTTGGTTGTCAAGACGCGGCACCCAGGCCAGGATTCCCGTCAGGGCAAATGCCAATGTCAATTGGGCGATCCCGGTCACAAAATACAGGGTCTGTAACCAGGAGTAGCCGGGCATAATTGCCACTTCTACGTAGATCCAAATGACCAGGCCAAACCCGGCGACGGCGCTCCATACAAGTGCAGACGCCCACCGCGCGATCAACGCAACCGCCGCGAGCGTTTGAGTTCCTCCCACCACGGCCAGCAAAATCAATCCAGGCACCACAAATGAAGTGAACGGTCCATCGCCCAGGACCGAAGCGGGCATCCCCAAGCCATTGGCGAAAACCAAACCGATCCCACCGCCAATGGCCGAGACGGCGTTGAACACGGTGACCACAATCAACACCCAGCGTGCAATATTCGAAATCCGGTGCTCAGCCACGTTTCAGACCTCCAATACAGCGGATGCCATCACGCTACGAGCCTGAGCAAACCACCACCTAGGGCCTTACGTCCTATCCAGTTCCCCGCGGCTACGCCCGCAGGGCCTGCCTCAATAAAAAGGACACGGTTTGCTATGACTGCAGCAAACGAGTGGGTTTCCCGGAGTTTCACGCAAAATAGTGAAGCGATTTCCGGTTATTCTGGCCGTAGCGGTGGCGACTCTTCGGGTGAGTCCCTACTGCTAGCGCTAGCGATCTTCGGGTAAGGGGAACGTCTTGCGCGGCCCGGTTCCGCGCCTTTGGGTACAGGAACCGGGTCCACTACCTTTCCCGCTAGCGCTACGGCTGAGCCGGCGCCTTGTGCGCATCCAGTGCATCGCGACTGAGCATCGCCGCTCCAGCGACCGCGGCAGGCATAGCGATAACCGCAACAACGGGCACCAGAAAGAGCAGATAGGCGGCACCGCCAAAGCCCACGCTCACTGCACGGTTGCGCCGAAGCGCCTGCCGACGCTGTGCGAGCGTGAACCCTCGAGCGTCAAAAGCGAACCCTGTCAGTTCAACGGCCAGGACCCATCCGCCAATCAGCGCGCCAATCACGAGCGCGAGCGGGGCGCCAATGAGAGGAACGATTCCGCATATCAGCACAACGAGACCAACAAGCAGTGCAGGGAACAGCAGCCGGACCCCGTCGCCCACCGCTCTGCCAAGTCCTCGCCAAAACCCTGTCTCGATCGGATCGGGCGCGTTCCCCAGCTGATTTTCTACAGAACGCCAGATGCGCTCATAAAACGGGTCGCCCACAAATAGCGTGACGGCGGTAAACGTGTAAACAGCCAGCAGCGCCGCGACGGCAATGACTGCCACCGTGACAGCGATTCGCGTTGCAAGCGCGGCGGTGGGTGCCCACTGATCAGCAAAGGGAGTCGCCCACAGCACAACGGTGTCGATGTTCACGATCAAGATGATGATTCCGGCGAGGTAAAAAGTGCCCACAATCAATGCGGGGATCGCGCCAATCAGCATTAGCCGGGGAGAGGTGATCCACATACCAAATCCGCGGATCAAATACGCCACGCCCATGGCGAATTGGCGCGGTATCGATACGCGCGCGATCGGAGAGCCTGTCATCGTTTCAGCGTAGCGGGCAGCTCGTCACCGCTGATGTCGGAGGAGCCACTCACACTGTACGCATGATGACCCAACGACCCACTATCAACGACATCCTTGTTCCATTTTTCAATCGCTATGTTTCCGAGAATTCCGGCGTGCGGCGACACCGCATCGTTTTGTCTGAATCGCAATTGCGGAAAGCTCTGGAGACCGAGGGTGAACGTGTTCTACTGCCCGCCGAACAGGCGATTCTCGGCGCTGAGCGAGAGTTTGGTCACATTGACACGTTCGCCCGCGTGATGCACGCCGATGATCTGATCTTTGCGTTGCCGTTGGCGTTACACCCCACGTATCTGCTGCCCGATCCGCTGGACCAACGAGTGCAACTAGAGATGTACGACCGACTGACCGGCAACGTGATCGCCGCGCGCTTGATTCCGCCGTCGGGGCTGGAATGTCCACTGTGGGATATTCGCGGAGCAATTGATCGAGCGAAATGGGAGCTCAACCGCGCACGCCGCGATCAAGAATTTCGGCGGCGAACGCGGCTAAAAGTGGATTCCCCGCTGCCGCCGGCGCCCGATCGATGCGAGCCCGATAACCGGGACAGCCAACACCTGAAACGCAAGGAGAGACCCGAATGAGGCAAATACAACGGTAACGACTCCCGTTGCAATGCCCATCACCACCAGGACCATGAGAAAGAATCTTCGCCCGCTCACTGCATAGGCCAGCGCAGAAGCGCTAAGAGGAACAAGCCGCAAGAACAGATCAGGCAGAGACAGCGGAAGAGGGCCACCCAAAAAGGACAGCGAGACAGCAACAACAAGCAGAGCGGCCCAAGTCGAGAACACCCACCGGTTGATGGCTGGTGCCATTCGTGGGGTGTCAAAGTGGGCCGACGCGTGCGGCTCCACAAATACCGTTTCCGGATTGTGCGCGGCCCGATCCGCCGAATACCGCATCAACACGGAGCGTGCTTCAACGGCCCGTGAAAACTGCGCGGCCGAGTTGGTCCTGTCCGCTGCCGTAGCCCCCGTGAGCAAGTCAGGATGAGTGAGCCGAGCCCGGGAGCGATATGCCCGTTCGATGGCTTCCGCCGACGAATCAACGCTGATTCGAAGAACCGCGGCAGCCTCGGCAGGAGTCATCTGCACACTGTACCTACCCCAGCTCCCATCGCGGTGACGCAGCCAGCAGTCCAGTACCCTCAAACCACCGATCCCTCCAGGAGGCCTCCCTGTTTTTGCTCGACACCACCGTCGTTTTCAGTGCAAGCGACCTCACCGCTGCCGCGAAGTGCGAATGGGCGGTAATGCGCAGACTTGACAGCAGATTGGGGCGTATCCCCACGGTGCAGGACGACTCGGACGCCATACTCGACCGGGCAGGCAAGCTCGGTGACGAGCACGAGAAACGTACCCTCAACGGGTTCCGGCGTTCCCGAAAAGTGGTTGAGTTTTCGCGGCCCGGTGTGGATTCGCTGCCACAGGCCGCAGAGTCCACACGGGCCGCCCTAGAAACCGGCGCCGATGTTGTCTTTCAGGGAACATTCTTTGACGGTCAATTTCTGGGTTTCGCGGATTTTTTGGTCCGCACCGCGAACGGTCAGTACGAGGTGTTTGACACCAAGCTTGCACGCAAAGAGCAAATTACCGCGTTGCTTCAGATCGCCGCATACAGCGATCAGCTTGCTTCGCTGGCCATCCCGGTTGGCTCCTCCGCACATCTGCTGCTGGGAGATGGGCGCACGAGCAGCCACCGTCTTCGCGACATTCTTCCGGTCTATCGCAAACGACGGGCCCGGTTACAACGGCTAGTGGATGAGCGAGTGGCCGAGAGCACCCTGACAATGTGGGGAGATGAGCGCTACCGCGCCTGCGGGCGTTGCGCTGCGTGCGCTGAACAGGTGATGGCAACTCGCGATGTGCTTCTTGTGGCTGGGGTGACCCTGACCCAACGTCAACAGCTGCGACGGAACGGCGTCAACACCATTGATGACCTGGCAGCCGTCGGCGACAGCGTGTCCGGCCTGGTGGGCAACACCGTCCACACTTTGCAGCGCCAAGCAGCCCTTCAGCTGGCGAGCAAAGAAGGTAAACCTCCCGCCATTGAGGTCATCGATCCGAGCGCGCTCGCGGCGTTGCCGCGTCCAAATGCGGGCGACATCTTTTTCGATTTTGAGGGTGATCCGCTGTACAGCGAGGGGCGCGGAGCCAATTGGGGGTTGGATTACCTCTTCGGACTGATGGAAAGTGACGGCACGTTTCGCGCGTTCTGGGCGCACAACCTCGCTGAAGAGCGTCGCGCGTTCATCGATTTTCTCCGCTACGTAGCGGAGCGACGGGAAAAGTACCCCGACCTCCACATCTACCACTACGCCGCATACGAACGAACCCATCTATTGTCGCTGGCCGCCCGTCACGGTGTTGGAGAAGAGACCGTTGACGATTTACTACGCGCCAACGTGCTCGTTGACCTGTTCCCGATCGTAAAAAAGTCGCTGCGGGTGGGCTCGCGCAGCTACTCCATCAAAAAACTTGAACCGCTATACATGGGCGATGAGCACCGTGAGGGAGTGGCAAACGCCATTGACTCTGTGGTGGCCTACTCGCAGTCGCGGGAGATGTTCGGCGCAGGGCAGCTCGCTGAAGCACAGGCTGCACTGAACGAGATCGCTAAGTACAACGAGTACGACTGCCGCTCAACATTAGGGCTGAGGGATTGGCTGGTCGAACTGGCCACGGACCATGGTGTGGACCTTGCCACTCCCCGTGATCTGGAATTGGATATTCCTGTTAAGGAACCGAGCCCGGTGTATGCAGCACTACACGCTGCGATTGGCGATATTGCGCCGGCAGAACGATCCGCTGACCAGAACGCAATAGCGTTGGCCTCGGCTGCGATCGACTACCACCGGCGCGAGGGTAAAAAGTTCTGGCAGGAGCATTTTGACCGCCTCCGGGATCCAGTTGATCAGTGGGCTGACACTCGAGATGTACTGATCGTTCGTACCGTCTCCGTTGACCGTGATTGGGGGATCGAAGGCAAAGACCGCAATCCCTCTCGCATACTGAGTCTGAGCGGAGACGTTGCTCCTGGCAGTACTCTCAAGCCCGGCCACACCCCGTATCTGCTGTACAAGGCGCCTGTTTCGTCGTTGGGTGAACCTGCTGCGCCGGGGGCTCGACTTGCTCACAACCGGGCCGAAATAATCGGTGTCGATAACGGTGTCTACCGCGTGCGGGAGAAGCTGAGCCGCGGCGCTGAACCATATGCGCAATTGCCCCTCGCCCTCGCCCCGCCCATGCCACCGAATGCTGGCTCTCAGGTGACAGCGATTGCGCAGTGGGGCCAACGGGTCTTGAACGAACTACCTGACATGTTGGACGATGCTGCCTTTGACATTCTTCGCCGTGTTGTACCCCGGGGCAGGCCCGTCCCCAAATCGGTCGAGCCAAGCGTCAGAGTGAATCATGTGGTCGCTATCCGTGACGACCTTCTTACGCTGGATCACTCGTACCTCGCTGTTCAGGGTCCTCCCGGCACGGGTAAAACGTACACAGGCTCCCGTGTGATCGCCGAACTTGTTGTCCGCCACGGCTGGAAAGTGGGTGTCGTCGCCCAATCTCACGCCACCGTGGAGAACATGCTTGCGGCAGTTGTGGCTGCCGGTCTCGACCCCGCAAAGGTGGGCAAAAAGCCGAAAGCTGGCGATGAGCAGGCCTCCTCTGACTGGACGCCATTGTCAGCCACCTCCTTCTCCGACTTCACCTCCCAAAAGGGTGGGTTTGTTGTTGGTGGCACTGCCTGGACGTTCAGTAACCCCGCACACATCAAACCGGGATCCCTCGATCTCCTGGTGATTGATGAGGCCGGCCAGTTCTCCCTTGCAAGCACTATCGCTTCCGCGGTCGCTTCGACCCGTCTTCTTTTACTCGGTGACCCTCAACAACTTCCTCAGGTCAGCCAGGGCGCTCATCCGGAACCTGTCGACGTGTCAGCTCTCGGCTGGCTCTCCGAGGGACACGATGTGCTGCCGATCGAATTCGGGTACTTCCTTGCCAAGAGCTGGCGGATGCACCCCGCCGTCTGCGAGCCCGTCTCACAGCTCTCCTACGAAGGTCAGTTGGTTTCCCAATCTCGACCCCGTCACCTGGAGGGCGTTCGCGCCGGACTCCATCCGGTTGAAATACACCACTCCTACAACACCACTTCCTCACCAGAAGAAGCCGACAGCGTAGTTGAGCTTGTCGCCTCGCTGATGGGTCGTGACTGGACGGACGGCGACACGACAACGCCTCTCAACGAAGAGCACATCATTGTGGTCGCTCCCTACAACGCTCAAGGTGAGCTGATTCGCCAGCGACTCAAGCTCGCCGGCTTTCACCGCATTCCGGTTGGTACCGTCGACAAATTTCAGGGGAGGGAAGCGGCAGTGTCGATTATCTCTCTTGCGGCGTCCTCCGCCGAAGACGTTCCCCGTGGGCTGGAGTTCCTTTTGCTCGCCAACCGTCTCAACGTGGCAATTTCTCGCGCACAGTGGGCCGCTTATCTCCTCTACTCGCCAACGCTCACCGAGTATCTACCCACCAACACCGCAGCTCTGGCCCAGCTAAGCGCATTCATTCGCTTGGTTGATGAGCCAAACCTTGCGGAATGACGGGTTGTGTGGTGGTTTCCCACCGCGTACGGTGTGTGGCATCTAAGGGATAGCGGTTTCACTTTGCGCTCACGATGAGGTGCGCGCACGACATTCCTCTGAGGAGATTTGCGATGACGCACAACGACCTTAGCGAGCTGGAAGCTTCGCTCGACGGCACACTCATTTCTCGGGAAAATCCCGACTTTGACGAAGCGCGGCGGGTGTGGAACGGTCTCATTGATCGCACACCGTTAGCGGTGGTGAGGTGCACATCCACCGACGATGTTGTGGCGGCGGTGAACTACGCCCGCGAGCATTCGCTTGCTGTCGCGGTGCGTGGAGGCGGGCACAGCGTTGCTGGTCATGGCACGGTCAACGACGGACTCGTGATAGATCTCTCCGCGATGAACCACGTTGGTGTTGATCACACCGCCCTAACCGCATCCGTTGGAGGCGGTGCGACGTGGGGGGAGGTTGATGCGCTCACCCAAGAGTCTGGTCTGGCGGTACCTGGCGGGGTGTTCTCCCGCACGGGTATCGGCGGACTGGCTCTTGGCGGCGGGTACGGGTGGATCCGTAACCGTTACGGACTCAGCTGCGCCAGCATCGTTGGTGCGGAAGTTGTTACAGCCTCCGGCACGGTGGTCACTGCCACAGAAGAGCATCACCCCGACCTGCTATGGGCGTTGCGGGGCGGCGGTGGCAATCTAGGAGTGGTCACTCGCTTCACTTTTCGGCTGCACGAAGTGGGTCCAGAAGTCTACTTTTTGGCTGTCTTCCATGACGGTAGGTTCGGAGAAACGCACCGCGGACTTCGCGCATTTCGGGACTTCTGCGCCACTGCCCCCACATCAGTCAGCGCGCTGGCTTTCGTCGGACAGGTCGCCCGCGATGCGGAAGGGTTCATCGAAGGGTCCGAAGGATGGCCGTTTATCGCCTTTGCCGCGCTGCATGTGGGCGACCTGCAGGACGGCGAAGAGATACTGCGACCCCTGCTGGAATTTGGGCATCCGCTATTTGATGGTTCGGGGTTTATCCCGTACGTTTCGGCGCAACAGTTCTTCGACACCGAGTATCCCGACGGCGCTCGGTACTACTGGAAGTCTCTCAATGTGCCCGAGCTGAGCGACGAGGTGATTGATTTCGTCGCCGATGCCGGCGCGGCTCCAGCGTCTGAGCTCAGCACCATCGACATTTGGCATGTCGCCGGTGCCGCGGCAGAACCGGTAAACGGTGCGTTCTCAGCCTCCGCCGCGTCGTTTTTGATCAATCCGGAAGCCAACTGGGTTTCCACCACCGATGACGAGGCCAACATTGCCTGGACGCGTAATTTGGTCACTGCACTGAATCCGTACTCCGACGGGTCACGGTACCTCAACTTTGCGGGCTTCCAAGAAGAAGGCGACGACATCATGCGGGCGTCGTTCCGAGATCATTACATCCGTCTCGCCGAGATCAAAGCGCACTGGGATCCAACGAACCTGTTCCATCTGAACCAGAACATCCAGCCTCGCGCCACCTCGTGACTTTCTTCTCGTTCGGTATCTCACCCGGGTTCGTTCCGTGTGGGGCGATACCCTCGATCTATGACCGCCGAGTACCTCACCACACCAGTTGATCCCGAATCCGCCGACCGCCTCGCTCGCTCTGGCCTCACGATGGGCCTCGTGGACAGCACTGACACTGCCGCCTTTGCGCTGTGGCTGCAGGCAGAATCTCGCGGATTCCACGGCGCAAGGATGTCCGACAAATCCATCAAGGAACAAGTTGAGGGACTCGCCGATCGGAGAACAACGGGAGTGTGGGATGCCACCGCGGCGGATCCCGAATCACCTGTCTCAACGGTGAGTTCCTGGCCCGCCCCGCTCACCATTCCGGGGCGGCGCGATATTGCCGCCTGGGCAATTAGCGCGGTCACCGTGTCACCCACCCACCGGCGCCGCGGGGTTGCTCGCGCCATGCTCGAAGCAGAATTGCGCACGGCGAATCGCTTAGGCGTGCCGCTTGCCATCCTCACGGTTTCGGAAGCAACCATTTACAGTCGTTACGGATTCGCGCCGACGGCGATGACCGTGGATCTTAAAATTGATACCCGCCGTGCCTCGTGGTCGGGCCCTGAGGCATCCGGCCGACTGCATTTTGTTGACATGCAACAGTTGCGCAGCGACGGCCGAGAGCTGCTGGAACGGGTGCGATTGGAAACCCCGGGAGAGGTCGGCATCGGGGACTACCTGTGGGAACGCCTTCTGGGCCAGGTCGGTGACGAAAAAGACACCGCGAAGTCACTGCGCGCTGTGCGGTACGACGATGCGGACGGCACCCCCGCAGGATTTGCTATCTACAGCGTGACCGAAACAGATTCGGAGGCCTTCACACACACTGCCGAGGTGAAGTACCTGGTTGCAGCAACGGACGATGCTTATGCGGGACTGTGGCGGTATTTCATCGAAATGGACCTGGTGACAACCGTAAGCGCGCCGCTACGTTCCACCGATGAGGCCGTGGTGTGGCAGGTCTCCGACTTCCGTGCTGCCAACAAAACTCTGGAACGCGATCACCTGTGGGCGCGAATTCTCAACGTGCCGGTGGCTCTCGCCGCCCGCCAATACAGCGCTGCAGGCACGATCGTGCTGGATATCACCGACCCCCTGGGGTTCACCGAGGGACGAGTGCGTTTGGACATTGCGGATGACGGATCCGCCGAGGTGACCGAACACGATGGAGATATTCCCGAGGGTGCCGCCGGGCTGTCACTCACCGTCAACGAACTGGGAGCGCTTTACCTCGGTGGAGTGTCTTCCCGGTCCCTTTTGCGTGCAGGACGCGTAACCGAGCTCACCCCGTCCGCAACCGATGTTGTCGACGCCTCGTTCCGCTCTCCAGTAGCCCCACTGCTCAGTTACTGGTTCTAACCGGCGCCGCGGCGGCTCAGTTTTGGGGAAATCCCAGGTTGATGCCGCCGTGGCTCGGATCTAGCCATCGCGAAGTGACGGCTTTTTGGCGGGTGAAAAAATGGAACCCCTGCATTCCATACGCTTTTGAGTCGCCAAAGATTGAGTCCTTGAAACCTCCGAACGAGTAGTAAGCAACGGGAACAGGGATCGGCACGTTGATGCCGATCATGCCCACTTCGACTTCATTCTGGAATCGACGGGCCGCGCCCCCATCGTTGGTGAAGATGGCTGTGCCATTTCCGTAGGCGGACGCGTTGATCAGGCGCACACCGTCCTCGTAGCTGTGCACACGCACAATCGACAACACAGGCCCAAAAATCTCATCCTGGTACACCCGGGAGCTTGTGGGCACTCGGTCCAGCAGGGTGGGTCCAAGCCAGAAGCCATCCGCCGCTCCATCTGGCACCACATCCCGCCCATCCACAACAACCGTGGCACCGTCCGTGTGCGCAACGTCAATGTACGCGGCGACTTTATCGCGGTGTTCCCTGGTGACCAGCGGTCCCATGTCGCAGCTGCGGCGACCATCCCCTGTGGTGAGATCCGCCATCCGAGAGGTGATCTTCTCGATCAGGTTGTCGGCGACGGGCTCGACGGCAACGACAACGCTGATGGCCATACACCGTTCCCCGGCGGAACCGAAACCTGCGTTGACGGCGGCATCCGCTGCAAGATTGAGGTCTGCGTCGGGCAGGACCAACATATGGTTCTTCGCGCCGCCTAGCGCCTGCACCCGCTTGCCATTTTTGGCGGCCGTTTCGTATATGTACTTCGCGATGGGCGACGATCCCACAAAAGAGATGGCCTTGACCTCAGGGTGGTTGAGGAGGCCGTCCACCGCTTCTTTGTCGCCATGCAGCACGTTCAGAACCCCAGCGGGCAACCCAGCTTCGGTGAACAGTTCCGCCAACCAGTTGGCGCTGGACGGATCCTTTTCGCTTGGTTTCAGAACAACGGTGTTACCGGCGGCGATCGCAACGGGAAAAAACCAGAGTGGCACCATCGCGGGAAAGTTGAAGGGGGAAATTACCCCCACAACCCCGAGTGGTGCCGTAGTCGAGTAGACGTCCACACCGGTGGAGACGTTGTCCGAGTACTCGCCTTTCAGCAGGTGCGGGAAACCGGTCGCGAACTCGACCACTTCGAGGCCACGGGTGATTTCACCCATCGCATCTGAGAGCACTTTGCCGTGCTCGCTAGTAAGGATCTGTGCGAGGTCGTCCTTACGTTCGTTGATGAGCTCGCGGAAGCGGAACAATATCTGCTGTCGTTTAGTGAGAGACGTGTCACGCCACAGTGGGAAGGCTGCGACAGCTGCAGCGACTGCGGAATCAATGTCCGTTTGATTGCCAAGGGCAACCCGTTTTGTTTCGACACCTAACGCCGGGTCGTAGACGGGTGCGCTTCGTGTGGGAGGAGCAAGGGTGAGGGCGCCGTTAATGTAGTGCTGCACCATTGGCACTTCGGTTGAAGTGCCCGTTGACTCTGGCATGATTCCCTCAATTTTTGTGAGTGTGAGGAGCCGAGCGTGTTATGACAACACGCACCAAGCACCGCGGTCGACGGTGAGCGCGGTACAGACACAGTAACGGCGCAGGCGACGCCAGACCAGTAGGAAAGGTGACCCCGCCGACGCACGGTGTGGCACTGTTCTCGCTCCGGGAATACGACGGGTGACGCCGACGCTATCCTCTGCATGAAGAAAATCGGGTTCTTGAGCTTTGGCCACTACCAGTCGGTTCCCGGCTCGCTCGTTCACACGGCGCAAGACGCGCTCCAGCAGACGATCGAGCTTGCGGTAGCAGCCGAAGAACTAGGTGTTGATGGTGCGTACATTCGCGTTCACCACTTCGCGCCACAATTTGCATCGCCTTTCCCTCTCTTGGCTGCGATGGCTGCCACGACGAAGAACATGGAATTGGGCACCGGCGTCATCGACATGCGATACGAAAATCCGCTGTACATGGCGGAAGAAGCGGCGATTACCGACCTCATCAGTAACCGCCGCCTTCAGCTTGGTATCAGCCGCGGGTCGCCTGAAACAGCATTGCGAGGCTCAGAAGCGTTTGGTTACGTTCCGGCGGAGCACAGTGATGACGCGGATGACGCGCGCCAGCGCACGGCCGTGTTTCGTGCGGCCATCAACGGTGCAGGTGTCGCTATGTCGAACCCGAGAATGACCGGGCAGTCGGTGCCGCTGGCTATTGAGCCGCAGTCTGAGACACTTCCCGAACGAATCTGGTGGGGCTCCGGAACCCGAGCCAGCGCCCGATGGGCGGGGGAGCAGGGTATGAACCTGATGAGCTCAACGCTGCTCAGCGAAGACACCGGAGTACCCTTCGGAGACCTTCAGGCAGAGCAAATCGCGGTGTTTCGGGAGGCATTCGCCGACAGTGGGCACGATTTCAAACCGAGAGTCTCGGTGAGCCGCAGCATCATTCCGCTAGTCACCGACATGGACCGGCACTATTTTGGGTTGCGCGCCCAGGCAGAAAGCCGTGACCAGGTGGGCAACCTCGGTGGCACACTTGCGCGATTCGGCAAGAGCTACATCGGCGAGCCCGACCAGCTCATAGCCGAGCTGGCGGAGGACGCGGCCGTGCGCGAAGCAGACACGCTGCTAATCACCGTGCCCAACCAGTTGGGTGTTGAGTACAACGCCCAACTACTCGAATCGATTGTGAAGTATGTGGCCCCAGGGTTGGGGTGGAGGTAGCTCGCTAGGGTGGACCATATGGCGAGCAACCATACCCACGGGGACGCAGACGGGGTCTACGTACCTTCGCCGCCGGACACGCGCACCTATATCGAACTCGGAAGCTTCGCGGTGGATGGCGAGACGTTTTCGGTACGCATGAGTCCCGATGACGGCGCCATCCACTATGACTGGATCACAGGGCCCAATGAGGGTTATGGTTTCGACTCTTTTGGCAGTTCTCAACCACACGAGTACGAAGAGTATGTGGCATCCATTCGCGACTTCCTCGCCCGAGTTGACCCCGCAACCGGATATCTCGCAAACCCGTAGGTCTCGCCGAAGTATCCAAGCTCTTGGGAATAGCCGTCAAGCCCGCCGAGAGGTACCGCCCCCGCGATCAAGCAGGCGTGCTGTGGTCCG
>DASYMY010000105.1:0-4673 GCA_036008825.1 Glaciihabitans sp. | reverse complement strand
CCGACCACCGGGCTGCACCCCGCCGACGTGCAGCTGCTGCTGACACAGTTGAACCGCCTGGTGGACGCGGGCAACACTGTCGTGGTGGTCGAGCACACCATGGACGTGGTTGCCGCGTCCGACTGGGTGATCGACCTGGGCCCCGCGGGAGGAGATGCCGGTGGGCAGATCGTTGCCGCAGGCACCCCCGCCGAGGTGGCCGCGCATCCGCACAGCCGGACGGCGCCGTATCTGGCCCGAACGATGGTGGCATCCGCTCCAAAAGTGTAGAAAGCGCATGTTTAGTAAACGTTTGCGTGCACCCGCAGGCGTTGTTTAGCCTCGGTTTGCCGGTGAACGCAAACGGTTACGTAAAACTGCGCTAGACACTGCGGAATTTCTGCGGATGACCCAATGGAGGGGACACGATGGTGACGATCAGAGATGTCGCTCGCTATGCGGGTGTGTCTCCGGCCACGGTGTCCCGGGTTGTCAACGGCCTGAACGGGTACTCGAAGTCCACCCAGCAGCGGGTCGAAGATGCTGTCGCTGTGCTGAACTACGAACCGGACTCCCTCGCTCGTGGGCTCAAGACCAAACAGTCCGAAGTGATTGGTGTGCTCGCACCCCAGGTTTCTGACGCGCTCGCCTCCGAAGTGATGACCGGTGTGGAGAGCGCCGCCCGTGCTCGCGGCTACTCCGTGATGCTGGGACGCACCGGGCAGGGCTCCGCGTTCGCAGCCGGCTACCTGCGCACCCTGCGTACCTACCGCTCGGCCGGGGTCATTCTGATCTCCGCCGCCATCACCCCCGAAATGCGTCGCGCCCTAGGCTCGACCGTTCCGCTGATCTCGGTCGCCATCCGCGATGGAATGAAATTTCCGAGCCTGGCCATCGACGACGAGAAGGCCGCATACGACGCCACCCGCTACCTGTTAGGGCTCGGCCACCGCCGCATCGGACTACTCGCCGGCGACCCACAATCGGTTCTGGTGAACACCGTCCGCGAACGGGGACATGTGCGCGCCATGACCGAAGCGGGTCTGCCGACCGTGCTTGAGCAGGGCAACTCCCTCTATGACAGCGCGCCGCCCGCCCTCGGTCGCCTGCTGCGCCGCGAGCCCGACCTCACCGCCGTCTTCGCGCTGAGCGACGAAATGGGCGCCGCCGTGGTGAACGAACTGCAACGCCTCGGCCGGCGGGTTCCCGAAGACGTCTCCGTTCTCGGATTCGACAACACCCGCACCTCCCTGCACGTGCATCCCGCCCTCAGTACGGTCGCACAACCGCTCGGCCGGATGGGCGAAATGGCCGTCGAAACCCTCCTCTCCGGCGGCGCGCTGCGACCCACGATCCTGCCGCACCGCCTCATCGAACGGGGCTCGACCGCGCACGTCACCCACACCGACCTCCACACCGCCCACGTCACCCCCGCCGAGCGCCAGCCGGCGCGCGTTACGTCGGCTGACCGCCACCTCGCCGACCCCTAGCTTTCCGTCCCAGCCCTCGACTGCCACCTCCCGCACGCCGAGCCGACCGAGTCCCACCGCCCGCGGTGGTCGCCACACCCCCGGTCGATGTGTGCTGCCCATAACGTCCCTGTCCGCACCCCGCACCATCCCAGCACCACCTCGAACCATCCAGCACCATCCCCGCACAACCCCGCATTAAAGAGGAGTAATCATGAAGCAACGAAGCCATGATCGACGCGTAATCGCCGGCATCAGTCTTCTCACCGTCGCCACCCTGGCGCTCAGTGCCTGTTCTGCGTCATCCGAAACATCAAATGAAGCGGATGACTCCAGCGCCGAGCTCTCCGGACGTGGCCCGATCACCTACGTGAGCAGCCCCGACGCCTCGGGCGCAGCCCAGGGCACCATCGACGCCTGGAACGCCGAACACCCCGACGAGCAGGTGACCTGGATTGAGCTGCCGCTCGACGCCGACCAGCAGCGCCAGCAGATGGTGCAGAACGCCCAGGTCAAGGGTGAGACCTACAGCGTGCTGAACCTCGACGTTGTGTGGACGAGCGAGTTTGCCGCCAACCGGTGGATTACCGAACTGCCGGAAGACGCTCTGCCGCTCGACAATGAAATTCCCGCAACGGTTGAAGCGGCCTCCTACCGCGACACCCTCTACGCGGCTCCCTATTACACCGACGGTGCGCTGCTGTACTCGCGCACGGACCTACTCACCGCGGCCGGTATCAACGAAGCCCCCCAGACCTGGGCCGAAATGCAGGAAGCCTGCGACGCAGTACTGGCCTTGCCCGAAGCCGCCGACATGTCGTGCTACGCGGGCCAGTTCGACAAAAACGAGGGCCTCACGGTGAACTTCTCCGAGGCGGTGGCATCCGCTGGTGGAGCATTGTTCAACGAAGACGGCGAGCCGACGGTTGACACGGAAGAAGCGCTCACTGCACTGAACTTCTTGGTCGACGGCTTCGAGAGCGGCATGATTCCCGAGGAGGCCATCACCTTCCAGGAGGAGCAGGGTCGCCAAGCGTTCCAGGACGGCAACCTCGTCTTTTTGCGCAACTGGCCTTACGTGTACGCATCGTTTAGCGCCACAGACGGATCCAGCCCCATTGCCGGAAACTTCGGCACCAGCCCGATCCCCGGCGAAGACGGCCCGGGCGTCTCCACACTGGGTGGCCGCAACATTGCCATCTCCAGCTTTGCGGAGAACAAGGAAACAGCGCTCGACTTCATCACCTTCTTCACCAGTGAAGAACAGCAGGGTGAACGTCTGGCACTCAGCTCACGTGCGCCGACGTTCGCGGACTTCTACTCGGATTCCGCAGTGACCGAGCGTCTGGCGTACCTGCCCGACCTGCTCACCTCGCTTGAGAACGCTGCCCCGCGTCCGAAGGTTGTGCAGTACGGCGCGACAACGGCCGCCATTCAGGACGAGGTCTACGCCGCGATCACGGGGGAGAAGTCTGCTGAAGACGCCCTCGCCGATCTCCAGGAAGCCCTCACCGACATCACCGCCAACTAAGGCACAAAGCACTCGGCGGCCGCCCCCGCACAATGGGGCGGCCGCCCCACCTGCTTATTCACGGACACGCTGATACGAAAGTCTGACGATGACAACTAACACGATGGAGCGGCCCACCCGGCAGCCCGCCCGGCGCCGATCCCGTACACCCCACCCTGGGGAAGGACGCACAGCCGCTCTGCTGCTCTCGCCCACCTTCTTGGTGTTGGCCCTGGTGATTTTGTACCCGCTGCTATCGGCGTTCTACCAGTCGCTGTTCTCCTCATCGTCAGGGCTCGACGCCGACGGGTTCGTTGTTGAAGGCGACGCCTTTGTGGGTCTGGCCAACTACCTCGACATCTTCACCGGCAGCGAAGCCGACCGTTTCTACAACGCCCTGTGGAACACCACCTTCTTCACCTTCACCACCGTCGCCCTCGAAGTGGTCATCGGCGTCACCTTCGCCGTCGCCATGAACCGGGCATTTAATGGCCGCGCGATCCTCCGCGCCAGCATCCTTGTTCCCTGGGCCATCCCCACCGCGGTCTCCGGACTGCTCTGGCGCTGGATGTTCCAGGCCGACGGCATCGTCAACAACCTCACCAACCAGCAGATCCTGTGGACGGCAGAAGGCTTCGCCGCCCAAGCCGCCGTGATCACCGCCGAGGTGTGGAAAACCGCTCCATTCATCGGTCTATTGGTGCTCGCCGGCATGCAGATCATCCCCGAAGAGGTCTACGAAGCGGCCAAGCTCGACGGCGCCAACGCGTGGCGGCAGTTTTGGTCAATCACCCTGCCGCTGGTGCGCCCCGCCCTGCTGGTCGCGGTGCTCTTTCGCCTGCTCGACTCCCTGCGTATGTTCGACCTGCCCTTTGTGTTGATCGGCCCGCGCGAGGCATCCGTCGAAACCCTCTCGATTTTGGCCTGGGACGAGTCCAACCAACTCCAGTACGGACCGGCCTCCGCGTTCTCCCTCATCCTGCTGGTCTACGTCGCCCTGATCGCCTTCGTCTTTATCAAGCTCCTGGGCGCTGACGTGGTGGGGGAGAGACGACCCAAACCCGTCTCCGGTCGCAAGAAGCGCGCGGTACGTCGTATCGCCGCAAGCCCCGCGGAAGAAACGCTCGACAAAACGAAGGTAACGCGATGACCTCCACCATGACCCCGGCGGTACAGGCATCCGCCCCTCTCAAAAAAGTTCCCCCACGCGCAAAACGCAAGGGTCTCGGCGGCAGCATCGCCCGTTACATCGGCATCGTCATCATCGCGATCTACTGCCTGGCGCCGTTCTACTGGATGATCGTCTCGAGCCTGCGCCGCTCCACCGACATCTTCGAGAACTCGCTGCTGCCCACCGCCTGGTCGCTCGAAAGCTACGAGCAGGTCTTCAGCGGATCCACCCAGTTCGCCCAGGCCATGCTCAACAGCCTTATTGTGGCCAGCACCACCACGATTCTGGCGCTGGCGCTCGGAATTTTCGCCGCCTACGCGATCTCGCGGCTCAACTTCCGTTTCAAAACGGCCGTGCTCGCCATCATCATTGGCACCTCGATGTTCCCGGGAATCTCCGTTGTTGTGCCCCTGCTGCGACTGTTCTCCGACATTGGCTGGATCAACACCTACCAGGCCATGATTGTGCCGAGCCTGTCGTTCGCGATCCCGCTCGCCGTGTGGAACCTCACCACCTTTATGAAGCAGCTCCCGTTCGAACTTGA
>DASYMY010000104.1:0-1717 GCA_036008825.1 Glaciihabitans sp. | reverse complement strand
CCCGAGCGACCAAACACGCCCAACATAGCCCGCTGATGCGCGATGAGCACACACTGTAACGGGCCGCCTACGACGCCCTGCAACTATCAAGCAGAGCGACACCTATTCATTCGGTGCCCGCAACGGCGCCGGGAAGGAGTTCGGTCACCACGGCGTACGCGACCACCTTGGGCCCCTCCAACACCAGAAATTCCGCCCCATGGTGGAGAGACGATTGCGCTAGCTCTGGATACAGAAATCCAACCTTGACCACTTCCTCGGTCGCGGGTGATTGCGAAACACGTTGCAACAGCACGCTAATCTGATCAACGGTCGCCGGCCACCCCGGCACGACCTCCCCATCACTCCCTAGCCTAAAAACGGCAGTTGCAGAGTAGACCGGAGCCGTTGGAGGCCCAGATCGGCGCCCGCCTTCCTCCGCAGAAACCCAGGTCACGGTAGCGAGGGCGAGAGGCTCCTCGATATCTGAGATCATCAGCAAGCCCTAATTCCGTCGCACGTTCGGTTGATAAGGTCGAGTCCATCTGCATCCGCATAATAGCCGGGACCGATGCCATCGAGCTTTCCTGGATTGTGATGGAGTTGGTCAGCCGTGGAGCGGGGAACTCGAGTCTCCACAGTTAAGCCTTGACCCCCATTAAGCTTCTCCCCCCACTCATCGGCATGACCCTCTTGGGTGGCGAACCATTTCCCCTCCATATTGCCCTCGCCGGCGTGGAACTTGCCCGTCTTCGCGATGTCGTCGAATTCGGCTGCGTCGACGTTCCGGTACAGGGTGACCGAGTCGCCGCAGTTGTGGACGAGGACCGGAGTGTCACCAGTCAGCACATAGTACGTGTGGATGTCTGCGACGGTGAGGTCGCGCATCCACTGTTGGCCGGTGACGTTGCGGACGGTGGCGATGGAGACGACGGTCCCGTCCGCGGCGTGCAGTCGGTGGCCGGTCTGGAGGTCGACGGCGTCGACCCAGGTGTGGGTGGTGTCATCCCAGAAGGGATGGTGCTGGGTGGTGTGAAGAGTGTCCGTACGCCCATCAGCACCGGCGACGGTGACATCCGTGAGGTCGGTGTCGTTGTTGAGGTGCAGCGTGGTGACGGCCCGCGTGGTGCTTTGTCCCGTGGCGGGATCGGTGGTGACGACCTTGTCGCCGACCTTGACGTCCTTGATGGCCTTGCGGGTGCCGTCGGCCATGAGGACCGGAGTTTTCGGGTCGAAGCTGTGACATGCTCGGCCTAGGAATGCTTCGGTTCTAGCGATGACCTCCTCGGCGAGCCTGGCGGCCTTCTGCCAGGTTTTGTATGCCGTAAAGCCACGGGTGAGGGCCTTGACGATGTCCTTGCCGACGGTGAGTGCCTTGCCCCAGGGCATGACGTTGAGGGCGGCGCTGCCGCAGGCCCATAGGTCGCCCTTGGTGAAGCAGTTGACGATGTCGGTTACGCCGATCAGATCGAGAACGAACTTGAGTCCTTGACCGATGAGGACGTCGACGACGGTCTGTTTCTTGACCTTCTTGGCGTTGTCGTAGGCGGCCTGCTGGTCGGAAGTGAGGGCCGGGGTGCTGGGTCGACTTTGGCCTCCACTGCCTGCGCCGGGGCTTGGGTGAGGAGTCGGCTGTGGTCGGTAGCGGGCTGCTGGCGCTTTGGGGCCGAAGCCGGGGTTGACTGCGGGTCCGTCGCCGGTCTTACCTCCGGGCGGGTAGTACTGGTCGTCGGTACGT
>DASYMY010000103.1:0-4764 GCA_036008825.1 Glaciihabitans sp. | reverse complement strand
ACCGCCGCGAGTCTCGGACACCTCCTCACCGCACGCGGTCTGCGGGTCGTCATGCAGAATCTCGACCCCTATCTGAACGTGGATCCGGGGACGATGAACCCGTTCCAGCACGGCGAGGTCTTCGTCACCGACGACGGCGCCGAGACCGACCTTGACATCGGTCACTACGAGCGATTCCTCGACATCAACCTCAACCAGGCCGCCAACGTGACCACCGGTCAGGTGTACTCCAACGTCATCGCCAAAGAGCGTCGCGGCGAGTACTTGGGTGACACCGTGCAGGTTATCCCGCACATCACCGATGAGATCAAACGCCGAATGCGCTTGCAGACTTCGGATGACCCTCGCCCCGACGTCATCATCACCGAAATCGGTGGAACCGTTGGTGACATTGAGAGCCAGCCATTCATCGAGGCCGCGCGTCAGCTGCGTCACGAACTGAGCCGCAAGAACGTGTTCTTTGTTCACGTGTCCCTTGTGCCGTTTATGAATGCTTCGGGTGAGCAAAAGACCAAGCCAACGCAGCACTCCGTTGCCGCATTGCGCTCCATCGGCATCCAGCCAGACGCGCTGGTGCTGCGCTCAGACCGTCCGGTCTCCGAGAGCAACAAGCGCAAGATCGCTCTGATGTGTGACGTTGAAGAAGACGCCGTTGTCAACTGTGTCGACGTGCCCAGCATCTACGAGATCCCCTCGATGCTTCACGATCAGGGTCTCGACGCGTACATCATCGAGCAGCTGGGTCTCGACGCCAAAGACGTCAACTGGGACGGCTGGAGCGAACTGCTCAACGCCGTTCACAACCCCAAGCACGAGGTCACCATCGGTCTGGTCGGGAAGTACATCGACCTGCCCGACGCCTACCTGTCTGTTACGGAAGCGCTTAAGGCGGGAGGCTTCGCACACCAGACCAAGGTGAAGCTGAAGTGGGTTCCTTCCGACGAGTGCGAGACCGAGGAGGGTGCAGCCCGTCAGCTGGCCGACCTCGACGCGATCTGTGTACCCGGGGGCTTTGGCATCCGCGGTATTGAAGGCAAGTTGGGCGCACTCCGCTTTGCCCGCGAGAATGCCCTGCCCGCCTTGGGGCTGTGCCTGGGCTTGCAGTGCATGGTGATCGAGTACGGTCGCAACATGGCTGGGCTTGAAGGCGCTTCGTCTACCGAATTCGACCCCGACACCACCTACCCGGTCATTGCGACCATGGCGGAGCAGGTCGACATCATCGCGACAGGCGACATGGGCGGAACCATGCGTTTGGGCCTCTACGAAGCCTCGCTTGCTGAGGGTTCGCTCGTCTCCGAGCTCTACGAAGCGACCAGCATTTCGGAGCGTCACCGCCACCGCTACGAGGTCAACAATCAGTACCGTGACCAGATTGCTGCAGCCGGCCTGCAGTTCTCCGGAATCTCGCCGGACCGCACACTCGTAGAGTTTGTTGAACTTCCGCGGGACGTACACCCGTTCTACGTGGGAACGCAGGCGCACCCCGAGCTGCGTTCGCGCCCGAACCACGCACACCCGTTGTTCCGTGGTTTGATCGGTGCTGCGCTGGAGCGCCAGCAGGCCAGCCGTCTCTTCGAGGTGCCCGAGCCCGCTGATGTCTGAATCAGCACCGTCTGAATCAGCACCGTCTGAATCAGCACTCACCCTTCCTCTCGCAGACGAGGAGGCCCCTCAGAAGGTGGTGTCATCCGACACCGTCTTCGAGGGGCGCGTGTGGAACATCCGTCGTGATGTGTTCGAGTACGGCGGGCATGAAATTGCGCGCGACTATGTCGACCACACCGGCGCTGTCGCAGTACTCGCTATGGACGATGCGGGTCAAATTCTGCTGATCCAGCAGTACCGTCACCCCATCGGCATGCGGGACTGGGAACTTCCCGCCGGACTCCTCGACATTGAGAACGAAGACCCTCTTGCGGCTGCGAAGCGTGAGCTGGCCGAAGAGGTCGACCTCGAAGCTGCCGAGTGGAGCGAACTGGTCACCTTCTACACATCACCCGGTGGCAGCAACGAGAAACTCATCGTTTACCTCGCAAAGGGTCTGACCGGCACACCGGCGTTCGAGCGTGAAGAAGAAGAAGCCGACATTGTGTTGCGCTGGGTTCCTCTCGCCGACGCAGTTTCGGGTGTGCTCGACGGACGCTTGCACAACTCCATCCTGATGATCGCGGTACTGGCCGCTCATGCCCGCCCCTGAACTGAACCTCACCACCAGTTGTGAGCGGTACCTACGCTACGTTTCCATCGAACGCGGGCTCGCGCACAACACGGTTGCGGCATACCGCCGCGACCTTGGGGTATACCTGCTGTTCCTCGACGGCGAGTCCGTGACGGATCCGCGCACTGTGACAATCGCGCATGTGTCGGCCTTCGCTCGAACGCTCTCGACGCGTGACGAATCGCCGTTGAGTGTGGCATCCGTCTCTCGTATGATGTCGTCCGTTCGTAACTTTCACCGCTATCTACTCGAAGAAGGCCAAGTGGAGGCGGATGTCACAGCCGATGCTGCTCCACCGAAACTGCCCATGCGCCTTCCGAAGGCCATCTCGATCGAGCAGATGTCGGCCCTGTTGGCGAGCACGGACGGGGATGACCCGCTGCGGATCCGCGACAAGGCGCTGCTCGAGCTGCTGTATGCCACCGGTGCGCGAATCTCGGAGGCTGTTGCGCTCAACGTTGATGACGTGATCGAGCGGGACGTGGTGCGTTTGTTCGGCAAGGGAGGCAAGCAGCGAATAGTGCCGCTGGGCTCCTACGCGCGGGAGGCTATCGACACCTACTTGGTGCGGGTGCGACCGGCCCTCGCCTCGACCGAGCCATCGACCCCCGCGCTGTTTTTGGGGCGACGCGGATCGAGGGTGTCTCGACAAAACGCGTGGCTCATCATCAAGGCGGCAGCTGACCGTATTCACCTGGATCTCGACATCTCGCCACACACCTTTCGGCACTCGTTTGCCACCCATCTCCTAGCGGGGGGAGCGGATGTTCGTGTGGTGCAAGAGCTCCTTGGTCACTCATCGGTCGCGACCACCCAGATTTACACCCTGGTGACGGCAGACACTCTGCGCGATATGTACACCACCGCCCATCCGCGGGCGCGCTGAGCCTGATCCTGCTCCCAAAAACGTTCAAGAATTCGTTTGATGACCCGCCAGTGTTATTACGCAATCGCCTAGCATCGAGCCGGTACAGTGGTATCACCCGGCCGAAGCGTGGTCGGCAGGAACGGGAGCAACGTCTGTGACGGCCAAGAAAATTCAGGGTGGCGAGCTTCCCGGACTCGAAACTCCGCAGTTCGGTCCGACGGGTCGCGTTAAACGCCCTTTCCCGATCCCCGCACCGCTCAAAAACCATGGGCCGGCGAGGATCATCGCTCTGTGCAACCAGAAGGGTGGCGTTGGTAAAACAACCACCACCATCAGCCTGGGTGCGACGCTCGCCGACTACGGCCGCAAAGTTCTGGTTATCGACTTCGACCCACAGGGTGCACTGTCGGCAGGGCTCGGGGTCAACACCCACGACCTGACCACCATTTACGACCTGCTGCTGGGCACGGTGAAAGACACCAAGTCCGCCATCGTCCCCACCAACGTGGCCGGTCTCGACCTGATCCCCGCCAACATTGACCTCTCGGCTGCCGAAGTGCACCTGGTCAACGAGGTTGCTCGCGAGCAGATCCTGTCGCGTGTGCTTCGCCAGGTTGTCAACGACTACGACGTCATCCTCGTTGACTGCCAGCCCTCGCTCGGCCTTCTGACCATCAACGCCCTCACCGCAGCGCACGGTGTGCTTATCCCGCTAGAATGCGAATTCTTCGCCCTTCGCGGTGTCGCCCTGCTCGTTGAAACTGTTGACAAGGTTCGCGACCGGTTGAACCCGGCCATCAAACTCGACGGCATTCTGCCCACCATGTATGACTCCCGCACGCTGCACTCGCGTGAGGTTCTCGAGCGAGTTGTCGACGCTTTTGGCGACAACGTGCTCGAAACAGTTATTGGTCGTACGGTGAAGTTCCCCGATGCCAGCATCTCGGGAACGCCGATCACCTCGTTTGCGCCCGATCACCCGGCCTCGGAGGCGTACCGCCAGCTCGCTCGAGAGTTGATCTTCCGTGGCGCTGTCGCCTAACGGCGCTGCAGAGCTAGAGCAGACGGAGGCCCCCGGCTTCTCCGTCAGTCTCACCAACTTCAACGGGCCGTTTGATCTTCTGCTCAGTCTGATCTCAAAACATGAGATGGACATTACGGATGTCTCTCTCAGCCGGGTAACCGACGAATTTATCTCCTACCTTCGAGGATTAGATTCGCGCGAAGAACTCGATCAGGCGACCGAGTTTCTTGTTGTCGCTGCCACCCTTCTCGACCTGAAAGTGGCCGGACTGCTGCCGCAGGGCGAGCTCGTCGACGCCGAAGATGTTGCCTTGCTCGAAGCGAGAGACCTGCTTTTCGCCAGGCTCTTGCAATACCGAGCCTTCAAAGAGGTGTCCGAGTGGTTCGCCGACAAATTGGCGATGGAGTCCGCCCGTAGTTTTCGGGCGGTGCGGCTCGAAGAGAAGTTCCGCAAACAAACACCGGAACTGGTGTGGAACCTCAGCGTTCAAGATTTTGCTGCCCTCGCCACGTTGGCCTTCACCCCACCAGAGATCCCGAGTGTGGGGCTCGACCACCTTCACGCGCCATTGGTGAGCATCCGCGAGCAAGCCGCATTTATTGTGGCGTTGCTGCGCCGGGGCGAAACCCTCACCTTTGGCGAGCTCATCGC
>DASYMY010000102.1:0-3004 GCA_036008825.1 Glaciihabitans sp. | reverse complement strand
GCCCTCGTCGGGAAGGATCACTTCGGCAACCAGTTTTAGCAGGGTCGATTTGCCCTGACCGTTTCGGCCAACAACACCAATGGCTTCGCCGGGGGTCACCGCAAAGCTGACGTCACGGAGAGCCCAGAATTCACCGGGGCGATTGCGGTTAGCGCGCTTGGAGAACAGGTCTTTGAAATTACGACGAGACCGACGGTTGCGTCGAAAGCGAATACCCACACCGTCGACGTTGATGACCGCCTTTGCGGGCACAGCGGGAGAGCTCACACTGCCGGTAGCTGTCATGATCAAATCCCTTTCAGCACTGCGCGCTCCGAGCGACGGAACACCAGGATGCCTATGCCCAGAATAATCAGGCTCATGACCGCGGAGATACCAACGGCGAACCACTCCAGGTCTTCAGGGAAGAACGCAGCACGGTACAGGCTGAAAATGCCAGACAGTGGGTTGAATGCCCCCCAGAAGTGGAGGTTACCCGGTAGGTCGCGTAGCGAATAAATGATGGGGGAGGCGTAGAACAAGAAGCGCAGGGCGAGTTTCACTGCCCGTTCCAGGTCACGGAAAAAGACGACCAGCGGAGCGACGATGAGTCCGATCCCGGAGATCAGCACAACCTGCATCACGATCGCCAGGAGCGAGTACACCACCTGCCAGTGCAACTGAGCGCCCGTGAAGATGGCAAACAGGGCCACGACCGGGATGCTTGCCAGGAACTCGATTCCCTTAGACAACACCAGCCGGAAGATCCAAATGGTTCTGGGGATCTTCGTAGATCGAATCAGCTTCGACTCTTTGAGGAAGGCCCGTGTGGTGTCGGAGACCGCACCGGTAAACCACATCCACGGCAGAAGGCCGGTGAGTAGGAACACGATGTACGGTTCGTGTCCCACTCCGCGGTCGAAGACCTGGGTGAAGACAAACCAGTAAATCCCGGCCATAACCAGCGGATCCAGGATCGACCAGAAATACCCGAGGAACGAGGTCGAGTAACGGACCTTGAGGTCGCGAGACGTCAACAGCCATAACGAATGGCGGTACCGTCTGAATGGTGACCAGATACGGCGCGGCGGTACTGCGGCGGTCACGGGTTCCTCACTGTGGTGTGCCAACCCCGTGGCCCGTGCGTTGTCTCACGCACGAATGGTCTAGACGAACAGGTTTGCTCGTTCCAGGTCTTCGGCGAAGTCAATCTCCACGGCATAGAGGTCGGAAATGTCTACCGGCTCAATGCGCAGCTTGTCCTGCTCAATCGCCAACTCTATGCCACGCTCGAAGTAGTCCTGGTCTTCAACGCGTTTGAGCTGGCGAATCAGCATTGCCTTGTCGTTGCGGGAGATGTAGTTAATGCCAACCGCTTCGCCCAGGCCGCCCTTGACTGTCTTGGACAGTTCTTTGATGTAGCCCTCGGCGTCGGTGGTGTATTTGACTTCTTCGTCGGAAACTTTTTCGGTGTTGACTGACACAAATGACTGGTCACGGGCGACCATCTTGGCGGCACGGTCCAAAGCGGTGGGGTCGAAGACCACGTCACCGTTCATCCATAGAACACCGCCGGGTGTTGAAGCCTGGAGTGCGCGCAGCAGCGACTTCGAGGTGTTCGTCTGGTCGTACTCGTCGTTATAAACGAACGATGCCTTCGGGAACGCTTCGACAATGTGCTCAGCCTTGTAGCCAACAACGATGGTGACCTTGGCTTTTTTGCCGAAGGCGTGGTGAATGTTGTCGAACTGCTGCTTCATGATGGTGCGGCCATCGTTCAGCTCAGTTAGTGGTTTGGGCAGTTCACGGCCGAGTCGGCTACCCATGCCTGCGGCCAAAATAACTATCTGCGTGCTCACGATTGGTCTCCTTACGTTCACCTCTGCGGCGAACTCTGGTGAGATTTCACCTGACGTTAACCCTGGGTCTATGTTCTGGGACACAACGCTGTGTTGCCCCAGTCTACCGAAAAGCCGCAAAAGGGCCATGGGCAGTGCTGTTTGTGTCCCTTTTGTGATGCGACCCGTTTAGGGGTAGTCCGCTTGGTACGGTTGAGATGTGGATCCAGAAAACGAAGCAATCTCACCTGCCCCTACGCGACCCGTCTCTCCGTCCACGTCGCCGAAAGCACGCGCAAAGTTGGGCGGTGAGTCATCCGCTCGTTCCGTTTCGCAGTCGGCGTCTACAGCGCGAACTCGCACTAAATGGGTTGAACCAGAGACCGTTCTCAGCATCACCGGTCTGGTCAAACGATTCGGTGCGACTACAGCCGTAGCCGGAATCGACCTGAAAGTTACTGCCGGATCCATTTTTGGCATCGTTGGTCCGAACGGGGCAGGCAAAACCACAACCCTGTCCATGGTCACCGGGTTGCTTCGTCCCGACGCGGGAACAGTGGTTGTGCACGGGGCGGACGTCTGGGCCGATCCGGTTGCCGCCAAACGCAATATGGGGGTGCTGCCCGACCAGCTGCGTTTGTTTGATCGCCTCACCGGCGCACAACTTCTCTACTACTCGGGAACATTGCGTCGGCTGGATCGGGCCACTATTGCCACTCGAACCAAGGATTTGGCCACCGCGTTTGGCCTCGACGATGCATTGGAGCGTCTGGTCGCCGACTACTCGGCCGGAATGTCCAAAAAGGTAGCGCTGGCCGCTGCCATGATTCATTCCCCGCGACTGCTGGTACTTGACGAACCCTTCGAATCGGTTGACCCGGTCTCAGCGGCCAACGTCACGGAGATCCTGCGCCGCTACGTTGCTGCCGGTGGAACCGTGGTTCTCTCCAGTCACAGCATGGATCTGATCCAGCGCGTGTGCAATGACGTCGCCGTTGTGGTGAACGGGGCGGTTCTCGACTCCGGCCCGATGGCCGAAGTGCTTCGCGGCAAAACCCTCGAGGAACGTTTTGTTGAACTCGTCGGCGGACGCACTAGCGCGGAAGGAATGGAATGGTTGCACAGCTTCTCCGACTGAAGCTGAGGCTGCTGGGGAACTCATTCCGCCGCAGCCCGTGGAATGTTGT
>DASYMY010000101.1:0-2119 GCA_036008825.1 Glaciihabitans sp. | reverse complement strand
ATCATCATCGAATGCTGCAAGCGCCCCTCCGGTCATAATCCACGGCGTTCGGTGCTTCGTGACCGCGCTCCAGCCCTTGTGATAGATCCCTCGGTTGCCGAACATCTCGAAGTATTGGAGATCGTGACGCTCCGGGGCATCCGCCTTATCAAAGGTGTAGAGCATACTTGTGCCTTCCATTGGGGACTGCAGTATGCCATTCACCATGCTTGGTTCAGGCAGGCCTGCGGCCTCGAGAATGGTTGGCGCCACGTCGATGCAGTGAGCGAACTGGGTGCGTAACCCACCCTTCTCGGTGATGCCATTCGGCCAGTGAACGATTGTCCCGTTTCGGGTGCCTCCCCAGTGGGATGCCACCTGTTTGGTCCACTGAAAAGGCGAGTCCATCGCCCATGCCCAACCCACCGCATAGTGGTTGTACGACGAGGGAGTACCAAACTCGTCAATCTTGGTCATCATGAACTCGGACGTCTCAAGCGCAGCCATTCCGTTGAAGTTCGCCATCTCATTGAAGGCGCCGTTGAGCGTGCCCTCAGCTGACGCGCCGTTGTCGCCAATGATGTAGTAAATGATCGTGTTGTCGAGCACTCCCAGATCGTCGATTGCGTCAATCACCCGTCCGACGTGGTGATCGGTGTGCTCAAGAAATCCTGCATAAACCTCCATTTCGCGTTCTAGAACGGGTTTGAGATCGGCGGGCATGTCATCCCACGAAGGGATCTCCTTGTGCCGGGCCGTCAGCTCCGCGTTAGCAGGGATGATCCCCATCTCCTTCTGTCTGGTGAAGGTCGCCTCTCGCTGCGCGTCCCAGCCGCCGGCAAACTTTCCTCGGTACTTCTCGGGCCACTCTGCTGGAACATGATGAGGCGCATGCGTCGCTCCTGGCGCAAAATAAACGAAGAACGGTCGATCGGGCATCAGCGCTTTCTGGGAGCGGATCCATCCGACCGCGTGATCCGCCAGGTCCTCGGTGAGGTGATAGCCCTCGTCTGCCGTTGCAGGCGGATTGACCGGCGTCGTCCCCTCGTACAGCGCCGGGTCCCACTGGTTGTTCTCCCCGCCAATAAAGCCGTAAAAGGTCTCGAACCCGCCTCCTCCCGACGGCCAAGCATCGAACGGCCCCATGGGAGATGACTGCCACACCGGCACTTCATGGCATTTGCCGAACTGCGCCGTCGAATAACCGTTTAGCTTCAGGGTCATGGCGAGCGGTGCTTTGGTGTTTGGCCGAAGTGAACTGTTCCCTGGTGCAGAGGTGGCTGTCTCCGTGATGCTGCCCATGCCGACTGAATGATGGTTTCTGCCGGTCAGCATCGCCTGTCGCGTCGGCGCACACAACGCCGTTGTGTGGAAGCGGTTGAACTTGAGTCCGCCTGCCGCCAACTTTTCGGCATTGGGCGTTCGGCACGGACCACCAAAAGCACTGGACGCGCCAAACCCTACGTCATCCAGCAAAATGACCAGCACGTTGGGCGCGCCTTTCGGCGGAAGCAGCGGCTCGATCGGTGCATATGCCGTGTCTGGATCCTTTGCGTCATAGGTTGTCAGCCCCGGCGCAGGGCGGTCCGGAATGGGAAGCATCGTGCGAGCGTGACGGTCGTTTCTAGGCATGTCTTTCCTTCGATTCCTGTGAAGATCTCGGTGACACCGACGGCAGCAGAGTAGGCCTCGCCCGGACAAGGTGCTACCCCGAGGCATGAATCTCACCCCCGACGAATGAGTGACAACTCTCATCCGCGTGCTGGCGGCTTGTTTGTTGATTTGGGTTGTATCGCGCTGCGGCGCAGCCGGGCACGGTGAGTCGAATAGAAAGCCGCGTCCAGCTATCTGGCTTCGGGTCGATGGCGATAGTTGAAATACAGAATCAGGACGCTCACGCCGAGCACCCAGGTCGGGAAGATCAGCGTCACCCACAGGCTCAGGCTCGTCACAAGCAGAAGAACCGCCGCAGTGCCGTAGGTCACGATTGCCAGCCAGCGCGGTAAAACTCCGGTACGCAGCCACATCGTTCCGAGGGAGATCAGGAGCACCCCGGCCATCCTCAGCGCGTAGACGTTGCTGACTTGCAACATAACGGCTCGCCCAAAGTTCGCAACTTCGGTTTGGATCGACTCCTCGA
>DASYMY010000100.1:0-8410 GCA_036008825.1 Glaciihabitans sp. | reverse complement strand
CCAGAGCACCTGCCCGCCGTTCTGCGCGCTGAAGGCGGGCAAGGGCCATCACCTTGTTCGGCAGATTCCGTCGAAGATTCATACTCTCCTCGCACACCTGGGTGGAGAACCTGCCAAGATTCATCAGCTGAGCGACGGTATCCAGATCGGATTCGAAGTCGAGCGAGAATCGTGCCAGGTCAATCGCGGTCCGCATGGGGGTCGTCAGCCGGATCCCACCGAAGGTGATGATCTCGTGTGAGCTAATGACCACCTCACGCACCGTGATGCGACTAACGGTGACCGGTCGCGTGCGTACTGTGATATCCGTGCAGACTTCGTGTCGCAGCGGCGGTTGGTCGATCGCACCCCAAATCCACGCAGCTGAATGTTGTTCCGCGATTAGTCGATCGGAAACGTGCGCACGCAGCGACAGGGCACGGTTCTCCGCGCTAGGAACCTGATCTATTGGACTGACACAACCGTCAACCCAATACACTTCACCGTCGAGAACAAGAGCGCCCATCTCGGCGAGAGAGAAATCGGCTTCCGAAAGGACAGCCTGCAGTCGAAGAGTCATTCCGCCATGCTGATCGCCCCACAGATACGCGACCGGAGTTGCCGCGTATCTGTGGAGGGACAGTCAAACTGTGGACGAGCGGATGCCTCAGCGCGCGGGCGCTGTTAGGCGCCCAGCAACCCTAGGATCCGAGCGCGTCGAGCCACACCTTGCGGGCGTCGAGAGCTTCCTGGGCCGCGGCGACCTTCTTGGCGTCGCCATTGGCTTTCGCCTCGTCGAGCTCGCTCTCCAACTTGGCAATTGCGTTGTGCAGCTGGCTGGCTAGACCTTCAGTGCGGGCCTGCTTCTCGGGGTTACTGCGCTGCCAGTGATCTTCGTCGAGCTTGCGCACGGCGGCCTCTACCTTGCGCAGGCGGTCCTCAATTGGCTTCACCTTGTCGCGCGGAACCTTGCCGATGGCGTCCCAGCGACGCTGAATCGATAGCAGAGCCTCCTTTGCCTTCACCCGGTCGGTAACGGCGAGCAGCGGCTCGGCCTCCGACAGTAGCTCCAGCTTCAGCTTGAGGTTTGCCTCAAACTCCACGTTGTCCTGGGCGTCAATTTCCGATTTCGCGGAGTACAGAGCGTCGCCTGCGGTCTTGAATTTGGCCCACAGCGCGTCGTCAATCTTCTTGCCGGCACGTCCGGCGAGCTTCCACTCGTCGAGCAGGGCACGGTAGGCGGGGATCCCGTCTGCGCCCTTGGGCATTAGAGCTTCCGCACGCGCTACCAGGTCCTGCTTGCGGGTACGGGCATCCTTGTGGGTGCTGTCCAGCTCGGCGAAGAATGCTTTACGGTGCTGATCAATGGTGCTTCGGGCAGCCCGAAAGCGCTTCCAGAGCTCATTGCTCTCGTTCTTGGGCAGGCGCGGACCGTCCTGCTGATGCTTCTGCCAGCGTGCAAAAATGTCGTCAAGAGTGGCCGTGACCTGCTTCCACTGCGCTTTGGCTGGGTCTGCAGCGGCGAGCGTTTCGGCTTCGACAACGAGAGCTTCGCGCTCTGCAAGGGCAGCGCCCACAGCCGCTTTGGCTTCCTCGCTCTGCTTCTCGGTGAGCTCGTTGACGGTGCCGCCGAGAGCTTCGAGGCGTGTCTGCAGCGCGGCCAAGTTGCCAACCGCGTTCGCGGTCGCAACAGCGGTGCTCAGAGACGCGACAGCCTTTGCAATGTCATTGGCGGGGGCGCCACGCTTGGCGCGCTGCTCGAGGAGCGTGACCTGACCGGCGAGTTCGACGAACTTCCGTTCGAAGTAGGCGAGAGCCTCTTCGGCGGTGCCATCGGGGTACTGCCCGACAACGCGTTCACCGGACGCCTCGCGCACATAAACGGTGCCCGTCTCGTCGACGCGCCCCCACGGAGCCTGTTCGTTGGATTCCACGTTGATTTCACCTTGCTGTTTGGGCTGAGCTATTTGGGGTCAGACGCTTTGGCCGACCGGGAACCAGCCTATTGCACGCCCATTGCCTGCTGCAGTGGGCACTTTTTTCGTTATTGGATAGTAAAGCTCGTAATTGTTGTTGCTACGGCAGGAGCACCGTCGGTAGAACCGTCTGCAACGCCAGCCGCAGCGACCTGTGTGACCAGCGTATCCAAGCCCGCTGTGACCGACCCGATTACCGTGTACCCGCCACCGTCAGTGGGGAACTGGCTGTCGCTGAGGGTGATAAAGAATTGGTGGTCCTGGCTGTAAGCGGACTCCGCCCGCGCCATCGCAATTGTGCCGGCCGGGTACACGCCGTCCTCCGGAGCATTCTCGATCGGACCGTAGCTGTACGCGGTGTCGCCGAGGCCGGTGCCGTCGAGGGAGCCACATTGAAGAACCTTGGCGGTCTCCGCAAGCAGCAACCGGTGACAAGTTTTGCTGGGGTAATAGCCGTTTTGAATATCGGTGACGACGGATGCCACAGCCTGCGGGGCGAGGGCGCCGTCGAGGCTCACCGACAGCGCAATGTCGTTGAGAACAAGCTCACCCGTCCACGTGCGCGCCTCGGCAACATCGGGGGAGGGAACTGAACCCACGTTGGCCTCGGTCTCATCGGTGGGGGTGTCCGTCGCCGTCGCTGAGGGTGCCGGGGTGCCCGGTCCCTCGCTGAAGTAGTAAATCTGGGCGGTGGTCGCCAGCACCGCAACAATCAGCAGCGCCACCCCGGCAACAATGTTGTCGCGCCGGCGCCGTTTAAGTTGCATGGCGTGCACGGTTTGGCGTGCCCGGAATCGTCGAAGTCGTTCACGCGCTTCACGGACTTCACGTTCCGTGTTTTTGCTCGATGCCACGGGTCCTCCAGGGGGCGGGGCGGGGATGCCCTCCTGAACTTTACGGTGCAGCCCTTGTCGTGGCCAAATGCGTTGAGGAGCGGATGCCACCCGCTTGCGGCTTTGGCGAACCAACCCCGTCGGCTGTCGCAGATACGATTGAGCTATGGATACGCGGCAGGGTTTACGCGGCGGCGCAACCCCGCTGGCAGTACGGATGCGCCCAACAAGCCTCGACGAGGTTGCCGGGCAACGGCACCTCCTCACTCCGGGTTCCCCGCTAGTAAGCCTGGCGACAGACGTTTCGGGCGAACAGGGCTCGGTGTCTGTCATTTTGTGGGGCCCACCAGGAACTGGCAAAACAACACTTGCTCAGGCCATTGCGCACAGCTCCGGTCGCACCTTCGTCGAACTGTCCGCGGTGAACGCCGGGGTGCGTGATGTGCGCCAGGTGATGGAGCAGGCACTGTCCAACCGCGATTTGTACGGCACAACCACCGTGTTGTTTCTCGACGAGATTCACCGTTTCAGTAAAGCGCAGCAGGATGCCCTGTTGCCTGGTGTAGAAAACGGCTGGGTCATTCTGATCGCCGCGACGACCGAAAATCCTTCCTTCTCCGTTATCTCCCCACTGCTATCTCGTTCCCTGCTGCTCACGCTCGAGCAGCTCAGTGACGATGACCTGGGCGTTGTCATCGACCGTGCCGTGACCGACCCCCGCGGGCTGGCCGACAAAGTCACCCTCGGTGCAGACGGCCGAGCAACACTTATCCGCCTTGCCTCCGGGGACGCACGCCGCGCCCTCACCGCGTTGGAAGCCGCCGCATTGTCGGCAACCTCAACCGCCGACGATGGCAAACCGATCATCACGGCCGAGACGGTTGGCCTGGCGGTAGACCGGGCTCTGCTGCGCTACGACCGTCAGGGTGACGAGCACTATGACGTGATCAGCGCGTTCATTAAATCGGTTCGTGGATCAGATGTTGATGCAGCATTGCACTACCTGGCACGCATGATCGAGGCGGGCGAAGACCCTCGGTTCATCGCCAGACGAGTCATTATCAGCGCAGCTGAAGACATCGGTATGGCCGATCCGCAAGCGTTGGTGATCGCGATGGCTGCAGCCGATGCCGTGCAGATGATTGGGATGCCCGAAGGCCGAATTCCGTTGGCAGAAGCTGTGGTTTACCTCGCAACCGCTCCCAAATCGAACGCCTCCTATATGGCACTGGACGCCGCGATCGCCGACGTGCGTTCGGGCAAGTTTGGCCGTGTACCAAAGCATTTGCGTGACGCGCACTATCCGGGTGCCAAACGGTTGGGGCATGGTAAAGGGTACAAATACGCGCATGATTCTGATCTGGGCGTTGTGCAGCAGCAGTATTTGCCCGACGAGCTCATCGGTACCGTCTACTACCGCCCAACCGAACATGGCCACGAACGAGAAGTGTTCGCCCGCTGGGGCAAGTTGAAGCGGATAATCCGCGGAGAATAGCGCTAAAAACCAGCGCGGTCCGTGCTAGTCTTGTCGCTGCCTAACATCGGTTTATCGCGCACGGCTGCTGCGAAACTCCGATCAAGGAGACACGGTCTGTAGCCGACCGATCTTCGCGGCAAATCCCTCTGACTTTCACCGGACACCCCGTTGCGCGCTCATGCGTGGGCGCGATCGGCCGGGTTGCCAACGTCAATCTAGAGAAAAGGACCCCGTGTCTACTAAGTCACGTACCCGTAGCAAGACCCGCCTTTCCCGCGCGCTGGGCATTGCCCTCACGCCGAAGGCAGCCAAGTACCTCGAGAAGCGTCCATACGCTCCGGGTGAGCACGGCCGCACCAAGCGCAAGCAGGACAGCGACTACGCCGTTCGTCTGCGCGAGAAGCAGCGCCTACGCGCCCAGTACGGCATCCGCGAAGCACAGATGAAGATCGTGTTCCAGGAAGCCCGCCGCGGCGCCGGCCTGACCGGTGAAAACCTGGTCGAGCTGCTCGAAATGCGTCTCGATGCCATCCTGGTTCGTTCGGCAATTGCTCGCACGACCGCTCAGGCTCGCCAGCTCATCGTTCACCGTCACATCCTCGTTGACGGACAGCGCGTTGACCGCCCGTCCTTCCGCGTCAAGCCCGGACAGCTCGTTCACGTTCACGCGTCGAGCGAAGGCCTCGAGCCGTTCCAGGTTGCTGCAGCGGGCGGACACGTTGACCTTCTGCCGAAGCTGCCGCCGTACCTCGAGGTCGAACTTGACAAGCTGCAGGCACGCCTCACGCGTCGCCCGAAGCGCGCAGAGGTCCCCGTGACCTGTGAAGTTCAGCTCGTCGTCGAGTACTACGCGGCTCGCTAGAGTTCGTATCACTCTGTGTGCTCGACTTACGTCGCACACAACCACACAATGCGGGTCACCTTCGGGTGGCCCGCATTTTGTGCTCCCTGGGCCAAGTAAACTACCGAAGTGACTAACGCACCCGCCCACCACCACCGCGACTGAGGGAGACACGTTATGAAAAACGTATTCTGGCTAACCACCGGTATCGGCATCGGATTCGCCGCAGCTCACGTGATCGCCAACAACCCCAAAGGTCAAGCGTTCTTCGCCGAAGTTGACGCGAAAGCGCACGAGTTTGCCGCCGCCATCGTCGACGGCTACAAAGACCGTGAGGCTGAGCTACGCGCAACAGTCGCCGACGCCGAAGCCACTATCGCGGATCTGCGCGACCGCGCCAACTAGACCTCACCCTTCACCTCGCCGGACGTCACCACGTCCGGTTGTTCCGCGGTTCCAGTAGCCGTTTTCGCCTTTCGTACAATCGGGACCACATGCAGACCGCAGACATTCAGGGCCGCTGGCTCAACTTCTTTGGCGACCGAGGACACACGGTTGTGCCGTCGGCGTCCCTCGTAAGCGACGACCCCACCCTGCTCTTCACTGTGGCAGGAATGGTGCCGTTTGTGCCATACCTCACCGGTCTGATCCCCGCACCATACCCGCGTGCCACGAGCGTGCAGAAGTGCATCCGCACCAATGACATTGAAGAGGTCGGAAAGACCCCACGCCACGGAACGTTCTTCCAAATGGCGGGCAACTTCTCCTTCGGCGACTACTTCAAAGAGCAGGCCATTGAGTACGCCTGGGAACTGCTGACATCCGCAGAGTCCTCCGGGGGACTCGGTCTCAATGAAAAAGATCTCTGGGTCACCGTCTACAAAGACGACGACGAGGCCATCAACTTCTGGAAGAAGACCGCTGGCCTGCCTGATGAGCGCATTCAGCGCCTGGGTATGGATAGCAACTACTGGTCCACCGGACAGCCCGGACCGGCAGGTCCCTGCTCGGAAATCTTCTTTGACCGCGGTCCTGCTTACGGCGCCGACGGCGGACCCGCCACTGACGACGACCGCTACGTCGAAATCTGGAACCTCGTTTTTATGCAGTACCTGCGCGGTGAGGGCACCGGCAAAAACGACTTCGAGATCCTCGGCGAACTGCCGAAGCAAAACATTGACACCGGCCTGGGCCTTGAGCGCGTCGCGTTCCTCAAGCAAGGTGTCGAGAACATGTACGAGATCGACCAGGTCCGGCCCGTCCTCGACAAGGCGGCGGAACTCGCCGGTCGTCGCTACGGCGCCAACCACGAAGACGATGTGCGTATGCGCGTCATCGCCGACCACGTCCGCTCCGCACTGATGCTGATGTCCGACGGGGTTCGTCCCAGCAACGAGGGCCGCGGATACATTCTGCGACGCCTGCTGCGTCGTAGCATCCGCGCCATGCGTTTGCTGGGTGTTGAGGAGGCGACCTTCGGCGAGCTCTTCCCCACTTCACGGGACGCAATGAAGAGCGCGTACCCCGAAGTCGACGCCGACTTCGACCGCATTTCGCGTCTGGCTCTGGGGGAAGAAGAGACTTTCCTGCGCACTCTGGCGAGCGGAACCAGCATCCTCGACCTTGCGGTTGCCACCACGCAAAAAGCGGGTTCAACGCAACTGCCCGGTGACACCGTCTTCCAGCTGCACGATACTTTCGGCTTCCCCATCGACCTGACCTTGGAAATGGCCGAAGAAGCTGGGCTCAGCGTTGACCGTGACGCGTTCGACACTTTGATGGCCGAACAGCGCGCAATGGCAAAGGCGGATGCCAAAACGAAAAAGACGGCCCTCGCCGACCTTTCCGTTTATGGTGACTTCCGGGCCCGCGGTGAAACCGTGTTCACCGGATACGAGTTGCTCAGCACCGACAGCACCATCCTGGGCCTCATTGTTGACGGAGTGTCCGTTGACCGTGCCGTCGTCGGGGACATCGCCGAGGTAATTCTTGCCGAGACCGCCCTCTACCCGGAGTCCGGCGGTCAGGAAGCTGACGCGGGAAGCATCGTTGGTAAAGGGTTTGACCTCGAAGTGCTCGATGTGCAGCGTCCCATCAAGGGCCTTGTCAGCCACCGTGTGCAGGTTCGCACCGGTGAAGTGGGTGTCGGCGACGCCGCAACTAGCGTTGTTGACCCGGTCTGGCGTCACGCTGCTGCACAGGCGCACTCGGCGACTCACCTCATCCATGCAGCACTACGGCAGACCCTAGGCTCAGACGCTCACCAGGCAGGTTCGTACAACAAAGCCGGTTACATGCGTTTGGACTTCAACTGGAATCAACCCTTGTCTCCCGCGACGCGGAGCGAGATCGAGAACATTGCCAACAATGCAATCCTCGAGAACCTCGAAGTGACAACACGCATTCTGCCTCTCGCCGAAGCGAAGTCCATGGGAGCGATGGCGCTGTTTGGTGAGAAGTACGGCGACACTGTTCGAGTGGTTGACATTGGGGGCCCCTGGTCTCGTGAATTGTGTGCAGGAACTCACGTTGCGCGTTCCGCCGAGGTTGGTTTGATCAACCTGGTGGGCGAGTCGTCCATCGGCTCGACCAGTCGTCGCATCGAGTCCCTCGTCGGTTTCGACGCGTTCAAAGATCTCGCGACCGAACGCACCATCGTGTCGCAGCTCACCTCGAGTCTCAAAACGCCGCGGGAACAACTTCCTGACCGAATCGCCGACTTGATGTCGAGCCTCAAAGCGGCTGAGAAGCGCATCGCACAATTTGAGGCTGCAGAACGTGCCGCCCGTGTACCCGCGCTGGTCGCCACCGCGACCCGTGTGGGCGAGGTCCGTTTGGTGAGCGAAAACGTAGGCGCTCTGGGCAACTCTGACGAACTGCGCTCTCTCGCCAGCATAGTGCGCGACCGGCTTGGCTCTGAGGCTGCGGTCATCGCTCTCGCTGCGGATGTCGCAGGCAAACCGGCCGTTATCGTTGCCACCAACGAGGCCGCCCGCTCAACCGGTGCACGCGCCGGGGTGCTGGCGAAGCTCGCCGCCGGTGTTCTCGGTGGCGGCGGAGGCGGAAAAGACGATCTTGCGCAGGGTGGCGGCTCCGACGTTGGAGCAATTGACGCCGCCCTCAGCGCCATTCGTTCCTCCATCGCAGGCTAAGCCGTATGCGATCGGGTGTCCGTATCGGCGTTGACGTCGGAAAAGTTCGGATTGGCATAGCGCGGACGGACTTCCACGGCATGCTCGCAACCCCCGTCGAAACCGTCGCTCGCGGGGGAGGGGACGTCGCCAGAATCTTGGCAATCGCCGAG
>DASYMY010000099.1:0-13985 GCA_036008825.1 Glaciihabitans sp. | reverse complement strand
CCCGTCAGCATTAACGAGGGTGAGGGCGACTTCTTGCTGGTTGGCGACGTTATTCTCGCCGGCACCGGATTCCGTAGCGCCACCACCAGCCACGATGAGCTCGCCGAGATCTTTGGCCGCCCAGTTATTACCCTCGAGCTGGTCAACCCGAGTTTTTACCACCTCGACACCGCCATTGCGGTACTGGACGACACCAACATCGCCTACCTGCCGTCGGCGTTCAGCAAACCCAGTCTCGAACTTCTGCAGGAGCGTTACCCCGACGCCATCGAAGTGACTGAGACGGATGCCGCCTTCCTCGGCCTCAACTCTTTCAGCGACGGCTACAACGTGGTGATCGCCACCCGTGCCACCGATTTCGAACGCCAGCTGCGCGAGCGTGGCTACAACCCCATCGGTGTTGACCTCTCTGAGCTGCTGCTCGGCGGCGGGGGAGTGAAGTGTTGCACCCTGGAGCTGCGCTCATGAATCCATCGACCACTGACGCCCACCTAGCCACCAAGCCAACTGAGGGTGGCGGTACCAGCACTGCAGCCGACGCGGCCATCGTGCAGGAGGATGCCCACGCGGCCCACAACTACCACCCGCTGCAGGTCGTTGTGAGTCACGGTGAAGGTGCCTGGGTTGTGGATGTTGCCGGGCGTCGCTACCTGGATTGCCTCGCGGCGTACTCCGCGGTGAACTTCGGCCACGGGCATCCGCTTTTGATTTCAGCAGCGAAAAACCAGCTGGACCGCATCACCCTCACCAGCCGTGCATTCCACAACGATCAGCTCGGTCCGTTCGTCACAGCTCTGAGCAAACTGGCCGGTAAAGACATGGTTTTGCCCATGAATACCGGCGCGGAAGCGGTCGAGTCCGGCATCAAGATCGCTCGCGCCTGGGGCTATCGGGTGAAGGGTGTTGCCCCGGAGCAGGCGACCATTATTGTGGCCGACGGCAACTTCCATGGTCGCACCACCACGATCATCAGCTTCTCAGACGACGAGCAGGCGCGCGCCGACTTTGGCCCGTTTACGCCCGGTTTTGTGCGCGTTCCCTACGGAGATGCGGATGCCTTGGCCGCGGCCATCACCGACAACACGGTCGCCGTGCTGCTGGAGCCCATCCAGGGCGAAGCGGGAATTGTGGTGCCGCCGGCCGACTACCTTCCGCGGGTGCGGGAGATCACCACCGCCAACAACGTGCTGTTTATCGCCGACGAGATCCAGTCAGGGCTGGGTCGCACCGGGGCGACATTCCAGTGCGACAACGTGGGTGTTGTGCCCGACCTTTACCTGCTGGGCAAAGCGCTCGGCGGCGGAATTGTGCCGGTCAGCGCCGTAGTGGGCAACAAAGACATCCTGGGTGTGCTGCGCCCAGGCGAGCACGGTTCGACCTTCGGCGGTAACCCGTTGGCCGCAGCCGTTGGCCTCGCGGTGGTCGAGTTGCTCGCCACAGGGGAGTTCCAAGCCAGGGCCAACCGACTGGGGGAGCGGCTTCGCGAGGACCTCACCCGCCTGATTGGACACGGGGTCACCGAGGTGCGCACCGCTGGGCTCTGGGCGGGAATCGACATCGATCCGGGGCTTGCCACCGGGCGTGAAGTCTGCGAAATGCTGATGGAACGTGGTGTGCTGGCGAAGGACACCCACGGGTCCACTATCCGACTGGCGCCGCCATTGGTTGTGGAAGAGGACGAGCTGGACTGGGCGGTTGAGCAGTTGGAGGCGGTGCTAGACCAATTGCGCGCGGAGGGGTAGTAGATCACGATTTTGTGGTCACTTGTAGATAAACGATCCGCCAAGCTGCCGCTTATGATACGTTGCGTTCTAGAAGGCACATAGACATATTTTTGTCACGTCCTTCGATAAATCCAACTTCTGTTCGGTGCTCACGCACGACTATCTATAAGGCGATTCACCATGCGCAATCTCACTCGTATCTCTCTCGCTCTCACCGGTTCAGCCGCTCTCGCGCTGATCGCAGTAGTGCCCGCTAACGCTGCGGACACGCTCACGGTCTCCATCACCGGTGGCTCTTTGGCTATCACGACCGGTGACAATGGCCTCGCCCTTGGCGCAGTGGTCCCCGGTGCACCCTCCACAGGTACATTGACCGGCGTGACGGCGACCGATAGCCGCGCTGGCGTGGAGGGTTGGGTTGCTCAGGCGACTGTCGGTGCATTCGAGTCGTCCACAGCTGACACAGTCGCGACCACATCTATGTCAACCGCCGCGCTGACGTACACCGCCACCGTCCCGGCAGTCACGGGTACGGTGACCGCCACGAATGCGGCTGCTGTAGAGCTGTCCGGAACCGCGGTCTCCGTCGTCACTGCCGACGCCGTCTCTGGCGTCAACACCGCCACCTGGGATGCGGGCCTCAGCGTTGCCATCCCCGCCCAGGCGCTTGCGGGAACCTACACCGCTGTTCTGACCCACTCGATTCTTTAAGTGATTTACGGTGCGGGCGCCGCCACGCGCGACATCCGCACCGTTGTCAGTTCTCCAGCCACAGCTTCTTGATCGCAGTTTGAAAGTCACATTGATGTTCCGCCCTTCGACGCTCCCCGGTCGCGTCGCGTTACTGTCCCTCGCTCTGACTTTGGCCAGTTTGACGATGATTCCCGCTGTCTCCCTCGCCGCGTCAGACGACACCGAGGGCGCCACCGGTGTCGGAATCCAGCTACTTGATGTGTCGACCTATCTGCAGGACGACCCCCGCGCGAAGTCGTACATCGTCGACAACGTCGAACCCGGCACAACGATCGTGCGCGGGATTCGCGTCCGCAACGACTCGACCGAGGCCACGTTTGTGTCTGTCTACGCCGGCGCCGCCACCATTAGCGCGGGGCAATTCACCGCGGGTGAGGGTAGGGAACAAAACGAGCTGGCCACCTGGATCACACCCGCAATCGAGTCGGTCGAGCTCGAATCTGGTGAGTCTGAAGATATTGAGGTCAGCATTGCGGTTCCGGCGGATGCCTCGGAAGGTGAGCAGTACGCCGCAGTATGGGCTGAGGTCACTTCTGATCCGGAAACTTCCGGCACGGTGATTACCGTCAACCGGGTGGGTATTCGCGTCTACCTGTCCGTCGCGCCGGGCAACGGCCCCGCCGCGAATTTTGCCATTAACTCTTTTACTGCTGCCCGAGATGCGAGTGGCAACCCGCAACTCATTGCAACCGTCACCAACACGGGTGGTCGCGCTGTGGATATCTCCGGAACCGTTTCGCTCGCGAATGGGCCCAGCGGGTTATCCGCTGGTCCATTCACCCTGACCACAGCGACCACCCTTGCGCCAGCGGAAAGCGGTCAAGTCACGCTGGTGCTGGATGCTGACCTGCCCAACGGGCCCTGGGATGCCACCGTCTCACTCACCAGCGGTCTGATTGTGCAGTCGACCACGGCAACAATCACCTTTCCTGATGCAGGGACGGGGGGCACGGTTGTGGTTGAGGAACAGCCGTCGAACACTCTCCTGATCGTGGGCGGGGTGGTCCTACTGCTGAGCCTTGCCTTCCTCACCGTGGCTGCAATTAGGCACCAAGCACGTCGGAAGGCTTCTGAAGCCACGACTGAAGCGCTGAATTAAAGACGTCGGGGGTTGCCAGTGGCGCCCCGTGCCCCACGCCCTCGACAATTTCGAAGCGTGAGTTGGGCAGTGTTGATGCCAGTCGCTCAAGCCCGGTGATCAGTACTCGCTGCTCCTGGGCCCCGGCCACAAGCAGGACAGGCTGAGTGGTGTGGAGGAACTCATCGGAGGGGGCGAACGAGAAGTTTGCGGTCATAATCTTCGAGATGGTGCGACTCGAGATCGACCGCGACAGGGCGAAGTAGTTGGGGAAGTCCTCGTCTGGAATGTAAAGCTGCGCAGCCTGTTTGCGGGCAAAGCTTTCTCTTTTTGAGAGGGGAGCGGTCACTGCCCCGAGCAGGGCAAACGCCGGTGCGAGCCGCCATGGGGTGACGAGCGAGCTAATCACAGCGGTGCGGGTGATGATTTGCGGAAACCTGCTCGCGAGCTCGATGGCAACCTGCCCACCCATAGAGAATCCGACAACCGTCACCTCACCCTGGAGCGACGTGAGATTAACCTGCGCGGCAATGGAACGCACGGCATCGTCGTGGGTCGAATAGTCGCCAGTTTGTCTGGGATCATGGCCGGGCAGGGTGGGAGTGTGAACCGTGAACCGGTCGCCAAAGTGCTCTCGCTGGTGCCGCCACATCCAGGGTCCAACGCCTGCGCCATGCAAAAAAATCAGGTGCTGCGGGGATGCCGGGGGAGTGCGGCCGGGAGTGGAACCCGGGGTTGGTGGCATCCGCTCCATGGTCTTATCTAATCAGTCGAGGGAATCGGCGCTCGCCGCGAGTGCTCGAAGCTCCGCGATGTGCGCCTTGAAGGCTGCGCGCCCCGCTTTCGTCAGGCTTACCCAGGTGCGAGTGCGGGTGTTGACGGTGCCCTTGCGGAGGGTGATGTAGCCCGCGTCTTCCAGCACTTTGAGGTGTTTGCTGAGGACGGAGTCGCTCAGGCCCAGGGCATCGCGCACGGTGCCGAACTCGGCGTCCGTCACTTCGGCGAGAATCGAGCAGATGCGCAGGCGAGTGGGTGCATGGATGATCTCGTTGAAGCCGTCCTGCGCCGCTGTGCTGGAAGACATCAGAGCCCTGCTCGCACGGCGTGCTCGAGTCGGGTATCCAGCATGGGCCCCATCACCACGGTGAGGAGGAAGCCGATGGCTGCGGCGAGGTACACAAACCAGTCCGCCTCATAGATCGGGTGGAACACCAGTACGGCGACCATCAACAGGATGATCGGAATCACATAGAGCAGGGCAAAACGCCAGCTGCCGCGGTGGGTATAGACGTCGAAAACCACTCGGCCGGGGGTGTGCTGGGCCATGGGCAGTACAGAGAAAACGATGATGGCGAAGGCGAGAAGTCCAGTTCCTACCGCGTAATCGGTGAGGCTGATCGGCAAACCAATAAGCATGGCCGCGGTGGCAAGACCCTGCACGGGGTACAACCAGCGAGGGGATCGCACGAAGGGGGCGAGGGACTTGCGGGACTCGGTTACCGTGTCGAGTGCTGCACGGGCTTCATGTGGAGTGGGCCGGGATCCGTCTGTTTCCATGATGGAAAGACTAGGGTTTCCGCGACGGAAACACAAGAGCCGTTGGCAGAACTACCATCGAGTTATGGCCACCCAAATCCGCTCGTATGCCGCAGCAGATGCCGAAGCGACGCTTGATGTTTTCCTGAGCGCGATTAGGGCCACTGCGGCCGCCGACTACAGTCCTGAGCAGATCGGTGCCTGGGCAAGCGACGACATCACGCTCGATGACTGGGCGCTCCGCCGCGCAAACGCCAACACGGTTGTCGCTCTGGTTGACGGAGCTATTGCGGGATTTGCGGATGTCGACACCACCGGCTACATCGACATGATGTTTGTGCATCCTGCATTTGCCCGACGCGGGGTGGCATCCGCCCTGATGGTGTGGGCAATCGAGACCGCGAAAGCGCACGGTGCTACCCAACTGACCACCCACGCGAGCATCACCGCGCGGCCCTTTTTCGAAGCGCACGGCTTTGTTGTCACCGAAGAGCGGCACCCCACGGTTCGGGGCGTTGAGCTCACCAATTTCGCGATGAATCGGCCGCTCTAGCTCTGTCGATCATCAGCTGCACATCTCTACACTTGGTGGATGACGCTGCCACCCGCCTCACCGCTTGAGCCCGCCTTTGTTCCCCTTGACCCGGTGTCTGCGTCATCCGCTCGCTTGGATTCTGTTGATGCGCTCGCGAAATATCGTGCACTTTTTATTGCGGATGATTCTGTGCGCGCGTATCTCGACGGCAATTCGCTCGGCCGTCCGCTCATCGCAAGCCGCGAGCGGATCGCGGACTTTGTGGGCACGCAGTGGGGTTCGCGGCTCATTCGCGGCTGGGATGAGAGTTGGCTAGACCTGCCGTTGCGGATCGGCGACGATCTCGCGCGCACTACGCTCGGCGCTGCCGCTGGCCAAACCACCATTGGTGACTCGACCACGGTGTTGCTTTACAAGCTGGTGCGGGCGGCCGTTGACGCTCGTCCGGAGCGCAAAACCCTGGTGATTGACCGCGACAATTTTCCTACTGACCGGTATGTTCTCGAAGGCATCGCCGCCGAACGGGGTCTCACGGTTAAGTGGATTGAGCCGCGCACGCTGACCGGCGACGACCACGACTTTGGGGTGACGGTCGAAGACGTTGCGGCGGCCGTTGACGCAGACACCGTTCTGGTGGTGCTCAGCCACGTCTCGTATCGATCGGGATACCTCGCCGATGTGCCCGAAATCACCCAGGTAGTGCACGATGCCGGGGCGCTGATGCTGTGGGACCTCTGCCATTCGGCCGGAGTGATTCCCACGCAGCTCGACGAGTGGGGTGTTGACCTGGCCGTCGGCTGTACATACAAGTACCTGAACGGTGGGCCGGGCTCGCCAGCGTTCGCCTACGTTCGCGCTGATCTGCAGGCGGAGATTCGCCAACCGATTTGGGGCTGGCTGGGCAGTGCAACCCCTTTCGAGATGGGCCAGGGATACACGCCGGCGGAGGGGATACGGTCAGTGCTGTCCGGCACACCACCCATCCTCGGGATGCTCGCCATGCAAGACATGCTTGAGCTGATCGAGACCGTGGGGCTCGACGTTGTACGAACCAAGTCGATCGCCCTCACCGAGTACGCCGTGGCGCTCGCCGACGAGTTGCTGCCGGAGGCGCATCTCGCTTCACCTCGCGACGCCACCCTCAGGGGCAGTCACATCACACTCGATGACGACCGCTTCTCCGCTGTTATGCCCACGCTCTGGGAGCAGGGAGTGATCCCCGACTTCCGACGCCCGAACGGCATTCGACTCGGATTATCCCCGCTCAGCACCAGTTTTGCCGAAGTCGAAATTGGTATTCGCGCTATCCGGGACGCCCTGCCCGCGTAGCCTGGGTGGGTGACCGTTCTCACCCCAGAACTCCTCCACCGCATCCGTTCGCGTGCCCCCGGTTACGACCGGGACAACACCTTTTTTGCGGAAGACCTCGACGAGCTGCGCGCTGCCGGATACCTGGCCGACCGCAGCCTGAGCGAAGCGGCATCCGACCAACGATTGCTTGCGGCCCACGCTCCTGCCACCGCGCTGGGGATCAACATGCACCTGGTCTGGGTGTCTGTTGCCCGCATTTTGCGTGAGCGGGGCGATGATTCATTGCAGTGGATAGCGGATGACGCTGCCGCTGGTGAAGTCTTCGCTTTTGGCAACAGTGAACCGGGTAATGACCTGGTGTTGCAGGACTCGATTACGACGGCCACCCGCCAGAGCGATGGCGGATACGCGTTCACGGGCACGAAAATTTTCACCTCCCTCTCGCCCGCATGGACCCGCCTCGGCGTTTTCGGACGCGATGGCGACACCCTTGTGCACGGCTTTTTGCTGCGCGATACCCCCGGCTACCGAATTCTCGAAGACTGGAACACCCTCGGCCAACGCGCAACGCAAAGCCACACCACGGTGCTGGAGGGTGCCATTGTGCCGCCGGAACGGATCGTGCGTACCGTTCCTGTTGGGCCATCCGCCGACCCCTTCATCTTCGGGATCTTCGCCGCCTTCGAAACCCTTATTGCCTCGGTCTACGCCGGCATCGCCGACCGCGCGCTTGAGCTCGCGGTCGAGAAAGTGCACAGCCGCACGAGCCTCAAAAACGGTGGCGCAAGCTACGCCCAGGATCCCGACATCCGCTGGCGCTTGGCCGATGCCGCTCTTGCCCTCGACACGGTGGGCCCACAATTGCGTGAAATAGCGGCGGATGTCGACACTCAGGTCGATTCGGGCCGTGACTGGTTCCGCCGTCTGGTGGGGGTAAAGCACAACGCCACCGAGGTGGCGAGGCACGTGGTGGATCAGGCCATCCGGGTATCCGGCGGCAGTGCCTATCGGGCGGATAGCGAGCTGGCCAGGCTCTACCGCGACGTGCTGGCGGGCATCTTTCACCCCTCAGACCCGAAATCGGTGCACGCGACCGTCGCCACAAACCTGTTGGGCCCGCTCGACTAACAGGTCGCGGGCTAGTTTGTCAGCTGCGGCCGCCTGTTAGACGGCTGCGTCGTTCTTAGCCGCATCGTCTGTGAGGGAGCGCGCGAACTCATCGCGTGCTGCCCGGTTGCCGATGACGGCAGCCACAATAACGAGCAAGAGCAGCACCCCCATGGCGACGCCAACCACAACATTCGCGGCGTTGTCGTTGGGCTGGGCGAGCATCAAGATCACTCCAGCGATAAAGACAACCACTCCGCTCAGAACGAGCGGGATCCGCGCGGCACGGTGTCCCGCGTACCAGGCCTCGTCGGACGCCACAAGGTACCCAAACCGCAGGCCCATAAAGCTGTTGAGACCCAGGCGGCCCCGCGCCGTGGCCTCGGCGGTAAAGGCAAGCAGTACGCCGACGGCCATGAGCATGAGTCCAGTAACGAGCATTTATCAACCATAACGAAATTGACTCGAAATAGGGCGGATGCTCTGCGGGCGCTCTGAGTCTGTTGTGCTGTCACGGGCCTGCGGCACACTGGTGGAATGACCGCTGATAGCTCCACGTTCTCAACGTTGCCGCTGCGACGAGTGGAGCAGCACCGAAACAGTTCGATCGACCGATCGGTTTGGCCGGCGACCCTCGCTCCGGTGCAGTCACTGCTCGACGACGGACTGGATTTTGGCGCGGTGACCGTGTTTGTGGGCGACAACGGTGCGGGTAAGTCCACGCTGGTGGAGGCCATCGCGATGGCGTTTGGGCTGAACTCCGAAGGTGGATCGATCAGCGCGATCAATCACACCCGCCCCACTGAATCCGCGTTGTCTGAGCACATTCAATTGGTGCGCGGCGGCGGGGCCTCCAAGCACGGCTTTTTTCTGCGTGCAGAGACCATGCACGGGTTTTTCACCTACCTCGAGTCCATAGGGGATGAGGGAAATTTTCACGAGCAAAGCCATGGCGAATCGTTCCTTGACATGGTGCTGGCGCGCTCCCGGGCTCGCGGGCTGTGGATACTTGACGAGCCGGAGTCGGCTCTGTCGCTACCGGGATGCCTCGCGCTCATTGGCTTACTGCGCAATCTGGTCGCGGAGGGATCACAAATTTTGCTCTCCACTCACTCGCCTGTGCTCGCGGCCTACCCGGGTGCGGATCTGTATGAACTCGGGGAGTGGGGCATCCGCTCGTGTGAGTATGACGACCTTGATCTGGTGCGCAATTGGCGGGCGTTTTTGGATAGCCCTGAACGCTACCTGCGGCACCTGGACTGAGCCCAGCTGAGCGCGCAAAGGCCGAGCACGCAAAAAGGGTGGCTCGCGATGAGCCACCCTTTTAGCTGTATTGCTTGTGGTGCTTAGTGCTCTTCGTGTGCGCGTTCGACGGGAACGTCGCTAACGCTCTTCGCTTCGACCTTGTGTCCGTGGGTCTTGCGAAGGCTCGCCCAGGTAGCGACGGCAACCGTGACCACAATGAACAGGAGCGAGAACCAGATCGGAATCTCGGGTGCCCATTCGACGTGCTGGCCACCGTTGATAAACGGCAGCTCGTTGACGTGAAGGGCGTGGAAGAGGAGCTTTACGCCGATGAATCCGAGGATCACGGCGAGGCCCTGAGCCAGGTAGACGAGACGGTTGAGCAGTCCACCAATGAGGAAGTAGAGCTGGCGCAGACCCATCAACGCGAAGGCGTTCGCGGTGAACACGATGTAGGCCTCTTCGGTCAGACCGTAGATGGCCGGGATCGAGTCAACGGCGAAGACAACGTCGACGATTCCGATGGCGAGGATGGTCAGCAGCATCGGGGTGAACCAGCGCTTGCCGTCGATCTTCACCGAGATGCGGTCGCCATGGTAGCCATCGGTGATGGGCAGAATCTTGCGAGCGAAACGAACAGCGCGTCCGTTAGCTGGGTCGCTCTCGTGGTTTCCGAACGCCTGGTTCCAGGCGAGCACTAGTAGCAGCGCGCCGAAGATGTAGAAGATCCACGACACGTTCTCGATGAGAGTCGCACCGATGGCAATAAAGATACCGCGCAGGATCAGCGCAATAATAATGCCGATCATCAGCACTTTTTGCTGGAACGCACGAGGCACAGCAAGGCCGGTCATGATGATGAGGAAGACAAAGAGGTTGTCAATCGACAACGCCTTCTCCGTCAGGTATCCGGCGAAGTACTCGCCGCCGTATCCCCAGCCGTTGGTGAACCCAATGCCAACACCAAAGAGCAGGGCGAGGCTGATGTAGAACACAGACCAGCGGGCGGATTCACCGATGGACGGCTCGTGCGGTTTGCGTACGTGCACAAAGAACTCGTACACAAAGAAGGCGATGGTGACTGCGATAGTAATCAGCCAGGTAGCAAGGGTCACGTTCACGTGGCACTCCAGGGGTCGACGAAAAGAAAACTAAAGTCTCATCCGCTTTCACCCAGTCCTGCGGGTCAAAGCCGTTGCTCCGGGACGCAGCTGTGGGTCCGTACTGACGAAGCTTCCGTTGTGGATTACTCCCCTTACAGCTGCGAATGTACCGACAAAGCCTGGGAGAAGCATCCAAAACAGCGTCGTGTCGCGAGTCTTCCGAGACCGGTTCGGCGAGTCGGCGTGGGGGTAGAGCTCCGCTGGTCTCACAGCAGCACCGGAAATGTCGCCACAATAATGGCGCCAATTGCTGCCAGGGCAATCGCGAGGCCAAGAAGTATCCACCCCACCCGCGGCGATGTTGCCCGGTTCGACATGGCGCTGAAAAACAGAACCAGCGCAAAAAATACGGTCAGCAGCGAATAGTTGTCGCTGCGCTGGTTGCTCATCAGGGCATCCGCAAATTTATGATCAGCCGTTCGTGTGAACTCCTCCGATTCGATCAAGCCAGCTGGAACATAGCTGGGATCCGCAAACGGAGAATTCAGCGCCTCCCCGTCCTCTTGCCAGGCCTCGAAAGCAATGGCGAACGCCGGAGTGAACCTCGTGCTCACATACGCTTCCAGCTGCGCGTCACCGCTGGCTCGCGCATCGATCCACAGTGAGTAAATCGCCAAATCAACCGCACGCGCATCCCGAGTCTCACTCGACGCATCAGAAGCTTTAATACGAGAGGCGGATGCTTCGCTAAACGCAATCGACATTTGACCGCTCCACTTAGACGACTCAAAACCGCACCAGGCGGTAAGGATCGCGGTGGCCGACAGCACAAATACAGCGACGATTTCCCGCGTTTCGGTCGCCCAGGGTCGTTTGTTGTCGGCGGTCGACTTCGCTGAGGTAAACACGTCCTTCTTCCCCGAGACAATTCGGCTGCGCGCGTCTCCTCAGCAGAATGACGCAGGGGGTGCCGGAAAGGAACCCCTAGTGTTACTCGCGAGTGGCTGGCAAGCGTGCAGCAGCAAGAGAGTCTGAACGGTCGCTAAAGAAGATCGGTGTCATTGGTGGCGCTAATTGCCGGCGGGGATTCGTTGGTCAGGGTCAGGGTCAGGGTCAGTGCTCGAGCGCGAGCGAGAAAACAACCAGACTGAAGCCGCAATGACGGTAAGCGCGGTGAAGATAATTGCGTTGCGCACAACCGCGTCAGTATCTGCGACCACCCACAGCCACAGGCACACGAGGCCGGCTCCCGCAGTGGCGCTGCCTGACCAAAAATGCACTGCGCTTCGCATGCTCTGCCTCCCCGTCTCGCTGTTCGGGTATCGCCCGTTGGCATCGTGCTGGAAGTAGTTCCAGTCCACAACGGCAGTGTCGGGCGAAGTGGATAGCCACGTTAGTGGTCCGAGTGGGTCGCACATCGCACATTCGATGATGCGCACGTGATTCTCAGGGCGACGACTGTGACATGAGCGGGTTTCCGTTGGTGTCGTGGCTTCCCGCACACTTGTGCTCATGTGCCGAATAACGCGCATACTGTCTCCGCCGTAACGGTCCCAAATGAATAGTCCACCCCCGTTTTTGGGCTCAAAACTGCGATGTCGGTGGCCTCTGAAAGACTCTGTGTAGGCCCATTTCCTCTCCCCAATTTGAGCCCGTTTCGGACCGCTTTTTGCCTCTGTCGACCTGCCATTGGTGGGTCGTGTCAAGCCCCTAACCGTTGCCTGACCAGCCCTTTCCATGAGATGCTTGGGGTGGGAAAATAGGGGTATGGCATCCCGCAGACACCTCCTCCTCCAGGCAAAACACTGCCTGGCATTGGCTGCGGTGACCGACCCGGTGGAGCTGGCGGTGGAGAACGATTCCGCCCCGTACTGGATCGACGAATCCCTCTTCGCAGGTACTCCGGCAGGCGCGCCCGAGGTCGATTCGAACGATGTATCAGCCTCCTCGGTCGCAACATTTGCAGTTGCCTCCCTTTCTCCTCGGCCCTCCGCGGAAGGCTGTGGCTGTGCCTGCCCAGCCGTCACGGACCGCACCGTCGACTGCTCCTGCGAGCCGGTCGGTGGCACCCTGGTCGCACTGCCCGACACGGAACTGGCGGATCTGACCGTGTTAGTCGAGGAACTCGGCCGCCAAATCGACGCCCTCCGGGTGGCCACTGCCGCCGAGGTCGCGGTGCGCTGCCGGTATGAACTCGGTGAAGCGCAGATGTGTCGCCAGTTCGGTTCCACCCGGGCCGGGCACCTGCTGGAATACCTCACCCGCGCCTCGGCCGCCGAAATCGCCCGGCGCATCCAATTAGGCGCCGCGATCGCCCCACGCAGCGAACCCGGCCGCGTCCTCCCGGCCGTGCAACCGGTGATCGCCGAAGCCGTCCTCGCCGGAAAAGTGGGGGTCGATCCCGCCCGCGACATTCTGCGGATGGTGCGCCGAGTCACACCCCGAGCAGAACCGGCGATGGTGGAGGAGGCCATCTCCTCGCTGATCGACTACGCCACCGGATCCTCGGCTGATTTGGTCGCCGTCCAGGTGCGGGTCTGGGAAGCACTACTGGATCCCGATGGGGCGGAAGTGACCGAAGAAACCCTGCGCGCCCAACGCGGCTTCATCCTCGGCCGCGAACGCAACGGCATGACCCCACTCTCCGGCTCCCTCGACCCCTTGAGTGCCGGGTATCTGAAAACGATTCTGACCGAGGCCGACCAATCCCGCATCCCCCGCTTTGTGCCCACCACCGAACTGGACGGCAGTGCGACCGAAACCCTTATTGATGCGGACGGCACGGAGACCACCATTCCGGTTGATACCCGCACCCGCCCGCAACGGCATTTGGATGTCATCCTCGGCACGTTGAAAGCGGGAATGACCGCCGCAGCCGACGACCGCGACGGGCACCGCTCCACCGCGCAAGTGTCCATCGTGGTCACCCGGCAAGATTTGGAGACCGGTACCGGGGTGGGCTGGATCGACGGGGTGAACGAACCGGTGTCGGTGGCCACCATCCGCGAGATTCTCTGTGACGCCCAGTACAACCAGATTCTGATTGGTAACGCCGGCGAGATTCTGTATTTGCAGAAACCGCAACGGTTTTTCACCACCGCCCAACGCCGCGCCTTAGCCGCCCGCGATGGAGGTTGTGTCTGGCCCGGCTGCACGGTGGAGGCAGCGAAAACTGATGCCCACCATGTTCAGGAATGGGACAAAGGCGGCCCCACCAACATTGATAACGGGGTTCTGCTCTGTGTCGCCCACCACCACTTCCTGCACTCGTCGCCGTGGGAGATGAAAATGGTGAACGGGGTGCCGTATTTGCGGCAACCGGAATGGATGGACTGGGATCGCACCTGGCGCAAAGTCGGTCAACATCGGGTCAATCCGCCACGGACAGAGCCCCCACCGCTACCCCCACCCGCCACCAGTAGGTAGTAGCGCTGTGGCTAGGGGAGGGGTCCGTGCCAACCCTGTGCAGGCACTCTGCGAAACTCCCGCTCCTTTACTCTCCCGAGAAATTTTGGGTGTTCGCGTCGAACCATCGGCCCGACCGCATTCGTTCGTAGCTCGCTCCAGAACAAAGGTGCACGAGATTGGAAATC
>DASYMY010000098.1:0-5496 GCA_036008825.1 Glaciihabitans sp. | reverse complement strand
GTGCGCTACCGCATTGACGGGGTGCTGCACGAGATGCAGAGTGCGCCGCGGGGCATTCAAAACGGCATTATTTCGCGCCTGAAGATTATGGCCGACATCGATATTGCTGAACGGCGAATTGCCCAAGATGGGCGGATGTCGCTGACCCACGCTGGCCGCACCATCGACGTGCGGGTGGCGACGCTGCCAACCATTCACGGCGAAAAGGTGGTGATGCGGCTGCTCGATAACTCCAGCACCGCGCTGGGGATGGCGGAGCTGCAGTTGCGGGAGCGCAATCTGCGGGTCTACCGCGAGGCGTATTCGAAGCCGTACGGCATGATCCTCGTCACCGGCCCCACCGGGTCGGGCAAGTCCACCACGCTGTACACCACCCTGCACGAGGTGTCTCGGCCGGAGGTGAACGTGATCACGGTGGAGGATCCGGTCGAGTACCGCATGGCCGGAGTCAACCAGGTGCAGGTGAACCCCAAGGCGGGGCTGACGTTTGCCAGTGCGCTGCGGTCCATTTTGCGCAGCGACCCGGATGTGGTGTTGCTGGGCGAGATCCGCGACTTTGAGAGCGCGCAGATTGCCATTGAGGCGGCGCTGACCGGGCACCTGGTGCTCTCCACCCTGCACACCAATGACGCGCCCAGTGCGGTAACCCGTCTGATTGAGATGGGGATTGAGCCGTTTCTGGTGGGGTCCGCCCTGGACTGCGTGGTGGCCCAACGCCTCGCCCGCCGCCTCTGCGAGCGCTGCAAAGAGCCCGCCGGCTACAGCACCGACCAGCTGGCCGCCCTCGAGGTTGGGTTTGATACAGCGGATGCCACACCGCAGCTCTTTCGCGCCGTCGGCTGCTCCTCGTGTTCCCGCACGGGATACCGCGGACGCATCGCCCTGCACGAAGTGATGGTGGTCTCCGAGGAGATCGAACGCTTGGCCGTGCAACGCGCCTCCAGCGTAGAGATCGCCCGCACCGCCAGGCGGCAAGGGATGAGCTCACTGCGACAGGACGGCTGGGCCAAAGCCTGCGCTGGCCTGATCTCGGTCGACGAGATTGTGAGAGTGGTGGCCTAATGGTCGAGACCAGCGAAAGTGGACACATAGTGGCGGATGCCGATTTGCTGGCGGCCCTCGCTTACACCGAGGCGATTGGCAGCTCCGACCTGCACATCACCGCGGAGTCCCGGCCAACCGTGCGAATTGATGGGGAGCTCGGGGCGATTCCCGGCACCACCGCGTGGTCGTGGTCTCGGGTGGAGCAGGCGCTGACCAGCATCCTCACTGACGCGCAACAGCAGCAGTTGAGTGAGCAGTGGGAACTCGACTTTGCCTTTGCGCTGAGCGGTAGCATCCGCTTTCGAGTGAATCTGTTCCATCAGCGGGGTGCGCTCGGGGGGGTGTTTCGCCTGGTGCCCACGCAGATTCACTCGCTCGACGACCTCGGGATTCCGCAAACGGTTGCCCGCTTCGCCGCAGCGCCGCGCGGGCTGGTGTTGGTGACCGGGCCCACCGGCTCCGGCAAGTCGACCACTATTGCGGCCCTGATCGACCTAGTCAACCGCACGCGGGCTAGCCACATTGTCACGGTGGAAGACCCGATCGAGTTTCTGCACCACGGCCGCATGTCGCTGGTCAACCAGCGGGAGGTGGGCACGGATACGCATAGCTTTGCCGCCGCTCTCAAACATGTGCTGAGGCAAGACCCCGACGTGATTCTGATCGGCGAGCTGCGCGACCTCGAGACCATCACGGTTGCCCTCACCGCCGCCGAAACCGGGCACCTCGTTTTCGCCACCCTGCACACCCGCGACGCTGCCCAAAGCATTGATCGGCTGATCGACGTGTTTCCCGCCCACCAGCAAACCCAGGTGCGTGCCCAGCTGGCCGCGACCCTGCAGGGAGTGGTGAGTCAGACCTTGCTGCGCCACGCGACCGGCCATGGCCGGGTTGCCGCCACCGAGGTGCTGGTGGCAACCCCCGCGGTGGCGAACCTGATCCGGGAGGGTAAAACCCACCAGATCACCTCCGCCATGCAGGCTGGTCGCGAGGCCGGAATGCAGACCCTCGACCAGTGCCTGGCCGATTTGGTCGCCCGCGGCACCATCACCTCGGCGGCAGCTCTGGAGAAAGCCCGCGACGTACAAACCCTGCGCGAGCTGATGCACCTTGACTCCCTTGCCGCGGCGCGCTCCACTATTGCCGCAGAACCGCACGATTTTGGCGACGTGTTCTCGGTGGCGGGTCCGGCCCGATGACCGCGCAGGGGGTGCAGGGGGTGAAAGCCGGGCCGGAGGCATCCGTCTTTCAGCGTGATATTTCTCTGGGGTGGTTTCGACGTGGGGTGCGCCTCACCGATCTGGCGGTGATGAGTCGGCAGTTGGCGACCATGATCTCGGCGGGGCTGTCGCTGCTGAAAGCGTTGAGCATCCTGAGCGAGCAGTCCGACAATGCCACGCTGGCGGAGGTGTTGCGCCGGGTGCGGGCCGACGTTGAGGCGGGCACGGCACTGTCGGATGCGCTTGAGGCGCATCCGAGTGAGTTTCCGCCGCTGATGGTCGGGCTCATTCGCACAGGGGAGACGGGCGGTTTTTTGGAACGTGCCCTGATCTCGGTGGCCGAGAACTATGAGGCCGAGGCGAAACTGCGGGCGACCATCAAATCGGCCATGACTTACCCGGTGGTGGTGCTGGGGATGGCAGTGCTTGCGGTGATCGGGATGTTGGTTTTTATTGTTCCGATCTTCACCCAAATGTTCGCCGACTTCGGCGGGGAACTGCCGTGGGTCACGCAGTTGCTGGTGGGGGTATCCGCTGTTGCTGTCTGGGTGGGACCGCCGCTGGTAGTGGGAATCCTGCTGGGGGTGGTGTGGTGGCAGCGCAACAAACACCAACCCAAGGTGCGGGCCTTTGTTGACCCGTTCCTTCTGCGTCTGCCGGTGTTTGGTGCGCTGCTGACCCGTATCGCGATCGCCCGCCTGGCCCGCAATTTGTCGACCCTGGTCAGTTCCGGGGTGCCGATTCTCACCAGCCTGAGCATTGTCGGCTCCACCTCAGGCAACAGCGTGGTGGAGAGCGCGCTCGGCGCGGTGCAGGAGTCGGTGCGCAACGGTCGCAGTATGTCGGAGCCGCTCGCGGCGAACCCACTGTTTCCGACCATGGTGGCGCAGATGGTGGCGGTGGGGGAGGACTCCGGATCCCTTGAGCACATGCTCACCAAAATCAGCGACTTCTACGACCGCGAGATTGTGACAACCACCGCTCAACTCACGGCCCTGATCGAGCCCCTCATGATCGCGGTCGTTGGGGTCGTCATCGGCGGCATGCTCATCGCCCTCTACTTACCCATCTTCAGCATTTTCGACCAAATCCGCTGAAACTCCCATGGCGCACCCTGCGCCGTGGTTTTCCCTGCAATCACAGCAACATCAACCCGAAGGACAGACCTGTGAAGACAAAGATTGCCGCCGTCATCGGCGCACGACGTACCCGGCACGGCGAGAACGACAAAGGGTTCACCCTCGTCGAGCTACTCGTTGTGGTGTTGATTATCGGAATTCTCGCGGCAATCGCGATCCCCACGTTCTTGGCGCAGCGCCAGGCCGCGTGGGAGGGGCAGGCCCGTTCGGACCTCGGGAACGCGGTTATTGCTGCGGAAACGTTTGGGGTTACCAATGACGGTTCGTTCGTTGGGCTCACCGTCGCCACGCTCACTGCGGCGGGCTACCGTCCGACCGAAGATGTAGTCGTCACTGTCCCCACTGCTGAAGCGACTGGCTATGAGATCCGAGTAACTCATCCCGATGTGCCAAAGCTTCGTTGGGTCTACAGCAGTTCGACGGGAAAGACCGTCGAACAAACCGTGACCACGGTCCCGGCCACCTAGGCACCACACAGCGTTCGGCTTGGCGGGGCGTCGGTACTCGGCGTCCCGTCATCCGCTTGGTTCGCATTGTTATTGGGCAATCGAGGAGGTGACATGGTGCAGCGACCGCGTAAGCGTGACAGTGGGCGAGGGGTGTGGGCGGGCTCGGAGGAATCCGGTTTCAGCCTCGTTGAGGTCGTTGTTGCCGTGTTCATTTTTGCGGTGCTGTGTACGGGAGCGCTGTACACGGTGGTGTCCGTTCTGCAGGTCAGCCGCGATTCGCGAGCGCGCCATGTGGCCGCAAACCTGGCCGCCCAGGAGATTGATTTAGCGCGGGATGCCACCGACCTGCGACTACTCACCGACATCGACCGGGCGGAGGTGCGGGTTGGCAGCGATAGCTACCAGGTCTCGCGTCGTGCGCAGTGGGTGAGTTCAAGCGGAGCGGATGACCCCTGCGGCGCGGGCGACGGAACCCTCCAGTACAAGCGGGTCAACATCGAGGTGCGGTGGAGCGGGATGGGGGACGGCACCGCTCCCGTGCGGGCTGACACCCTCATCGCGCCGCAGTCTCGCGCGGCGGACGCTGATCACGGAACCATTCTGGTGTCGGTTCGGGCGGCTTCTGGTGCCGGCAGCTCCGGGGTAACGGTGACCGCGCAGCCTGCGTCAACACCCGCTGGGGCGACCTCGACGGTGTCGGCGGTGACAGATGCGCAAGGGTGCGCGTTCCTCGACCGGGTGGTACCGGGTAACTATGTGGTGACGGCGGCGCGGGCAGGGTTTTTGGACTCGGCTGGGTCCGCTTCGCCAACCCAAACGACCCGGGTGGGGGCCGCGACCTCCACCTCGGTGGCCTTTGAGTATGACCGGGCGGCCACCTTCACCGTTGCTTATGCGCCAGGGGTTGCCGGCGCCGTGTACCTGCCAGGGAACCTGCACACCACCTTTGTTGCGGCATCCGGGCAGCCCACCGTGATCTCGCCCACCGCAACCACGGGCACAACAAGCCGCACCCGGCTGCAGCAGATGTTTCCCGCTACGTCCGGCTATGTGGTGCTTGCCGGGAGGTATACGGCACCAACCAGCGGCGGAAGTGCTGGTTGCCTCTCCGTAGACCCCGCCGCCTGGCCCACGGTCGGGCAAGGCCCCGGCGCTCTGGTGGGCATTCGACCCGCGCCCGCCGCGGCAAGTCCCGGCGGGGGAGTCACCGCGAACGTTCCCATGGGTGTGCTCACCCTCAGCGCGCTGCCCGCCGGCGGTCGTCTCACCGCAACCTCCGCCACTCCTCCCCAGGGATCCGGAGACCCCGGTTGTGCACAGATTACGAGTTACTCGTTCGGTGAGCTCACCGCTCCGGCCACAATTGCACTGCCCTACGGAACCTGGAACCTCACCTCCACCGCCGGAACAATCAGCCCCGGCTCTTTGACCCTCCTCAGCGGCGGAGTCATCACCCCCACCCCGTCCGCCACCATCACCCTCGACCCCCGGGCGGTAACCCCATGACCGTTACACGCCTACGCCATGACCAGGCTGGTCTCAGCCTCATCGAACTGCTTGTCGCTAGCGCCCTGGCCACCCTCGTCGCCACCATGGTGGTCTCGGCTTTCGTCTCGCTCACCCACACCATCACCGGCGCCGCCC
>DASYMY010000097.1:0-1845 GCA_036008825.1 Glaciihabitans sp. | reverse complement strand
CGCCCGGAGCACCGCAACCTTGGCCTGGCCCCGCCGCCGAAAACTCGGTGACGGTATGTAAGTCAGGTGCCAGGCAGGCCAGCGCTGCGTTCGCGACATCTGTTGACGCTCCGCCCGGATGGGTGCCGGGTTACTCTGCGTCTCATCGATGCGCGAACTGGTATCGGACCACTGGCTGCGAAGCACTTCCAGGATTTCGTACAGCACTGACGTCCCGTTGTGCCTGATCAGTACAGGGTCATTCCGGCCCTGCACCTTGCCGATTACCTGGCACGGGACGCCGAAACGCTCCAACGTCATTTGTGCCAAGCCCGGCTGGGCAGTCTCGATGACCACACCCGCTTCTTCGTTGAAAAGGGCGGGTATCGTCTGATGCACGCTGTCCAGCCGCACGTCGATACCGTGCCCACCGGCAATGGCCATTTCGACCAGTGTCGTAATCAGGCCACCGTCAGAGCGGCCATGCAACGACACAACCTCGCCGCGCGCCACCATCTCTTGGACGGCAGCGAAGGCTTGCTTGAGCAACTTACTACTCGCGAGGTCCGGGCAATGATCGCCCACTTGCCCGTAAACCTGGGCAAGCGCCGATCCGCCCATTCTGGCATTGCCGTCGCTCAGGTCAACCAGGATGAGGCTGTTGCCCTCCTCCTTGAGTTCCGGCGTCACCTTGCGGCGAACGTCGGCGACCGTCACGTACGGCGCCAGCACCAGTTGCCCTGGCGAGACAACCAGCCGGCCCTTGTTGTCGAAGGTCCGCATAAAAATGGAGTCTTTACCCCCATCTTCGGCGATACCGAGCCCGACGCAGATCTCGCTCAAGGCGATTGCCGCGTCGTGCAGGCGTACGCCGTTGCCACCTTCGGCCAGAGGCGGCCACATCCAGTTCCCGCTGAACCGAATGTCGGTCAAGTCAGTAATGACGACGCTCATGAGTTTCTGGAGCATCTCCACTACTGACATGCGGGCCTGCGCGGCCGGGGAAATAAACCCCAGCCGGTGGCGCTCGCCATGGGCGAACGCCGTGCCACGGTGCTCAGTCAGGCTATGTGCGGTCAACCCATACCCGCACAGTGGCAGGTGGAATGGACCAACACATTGCTGCTGGGCAACGCGACCGCCCACACTCCGGTCAACCTTGTCGACCAAGAAGTGCTTGGAACCGACGGTCATCAGGCGGAACACTCGTTGGAGTGCCTCGAGTACCGTCAGGCCCTTGGGCAAATGGAGCGGTTCGAGCCGCCGGTCTTGCCGGGTAAAATGCACCGGCTCGATAACACCGCTGCCGTCGAAAGCTGTTGCCGGCAAATTAACTGGCGATTGCAGATGGTCTGGGGCGTCCGGCGCCGAATTGGCATCGAACAAAACCACCTGGCCGTCGCCAATAACCGCACCGACAACCATCGCCACGGCACTTTCGCGGGCCGCAATCTCCTTGAGTACGGACCAATTTTCGGTCCGCACCAGCACGACATTGCGCTCTTGCGCCTCACAGACGAAGATCTGCAGTACGCTCATGCCCGTATCGCCGACAGGCAGTGACTTGACCGCAATGCGACCGCCGGCCTTGCCTACGATTTCGGGCAAGGCGTTGGCACTGCCACCAGCACCCAGGTCGTGTGACGATTCGATGGGGTTGTTACTCCCCAGCTCGACACACCGGCGGAACACGTTATAAAGCGAGCGTTCCGTCGCCGGATCTGGACGCTGGATTGCGTTCAGATCACCCCCGGACACCTCGTTGCCGGGCGCCTTTGAGCTGAACGAACCGCCGCCAATGCCGATCGGGTACGCTGGGCCGCCGATTTGCACGACCAGCATTCCCTTTGCGGGCGGTGACTTCAC
>DASYMY010000096.1:0-9762 GCA_036008825.1 Glaciihabitans sp. | reverse complement strand
GGACGTCCGGGGGCGATCATTCGGGCCGGGTAGCCGTGATCGATGTCGAGGGGTTCGCCGCCGAGACGCAGAGCGACCACAGCCAGGTCGTCCTGAACGTATTCGGGGCCCATTTCCATCACGGCGTAACTACTGTTTTGCTCCAGGCTTTGCGCCCGCAACGAGTTGCTGGGGTTTCCACCGACCGCCTCGACGAGGTCGCGCAGGCGCGGGCCCTCCCAGGTGGCCATCTGGCTCCATCCTTCAACGCAGGCGATGGGCAAGTCGACCCTGTACTGAGGCATGGCTGCCAAAACGGCACGGGAGAAAATCCGAACGTTATCGCCGTTGGTCACGGTCAAAGTCCAGTTGGGGTCGACCGCGCTCTCGAGCACTTTCGCGGCGGACGCGGTGCGGTTGACCGGCAGACCGTTCGGGCCGATGCCCATTTTGCGCGGAGCGAAGATGTTGGTGCCGTCGAAGAGACGGAACGATTGACCAGCGGTGGTGACCATCAGCGCAACACTGGCGATACCGAGGGTGCCAAAAAACGCGCGGCGGCTGGCTCGCGGGGCGGCATTGGGGGTGGCATCAATCCAGGCGAACACTTTGCCGGTGACACCTCGCGCCGCGGGCCGCGGGGCCACATCGGACGCGGCAGCGGTGACAGCCGCGGTGTTGGCGGAGTGTGCTGCCTGCGCCGCCGTGGCATCCGCCGTTGAGTGAGTTTGCTCTGCCTGGTCGGAGCCTTTGCGCCAGTAGCGCTGAATAATCGGCAACTTGATGGCGATGTGGATCGCGAGGGAGCCAATGATGACGTAGGAGAGCGCGTAGTGGGTTTGGCGGAACGGGAAGGGGAAGAGGGCGTACCACTGGAAGGTGTTGAGCATTCCGATGGCGATTTGAACCAGCGAGGACGCAACAAAGAGCGCGATCGAGGCACGCTCCAGCAGATGCGGCAGCGAGCGCACGGGTGGTGTTTGGAAGAGTCCGGGCAGAACCGAGTACAACTTGCCCAGCAGCAGTGGGAGGCAAAGGATGCCGGCCGTGATGTGGATTCCCTGGTTGATTTGGTACAGCGTGGTGGGGCGGGTGGGAAATCGCATCCATGGCAGCGGGTTCTGCAGGTAGTGACTGTAGATGCCGGTGATAAAGCAAAGCAGAAAAGCGATTGCGAGCAGCCGGCCCAGAACAACGGCCGTGCGCGGTGTGCGCGAGGGGGCCGCGAGGGAACGGCTAATGTCCCCCAGCAGTCGTTGCATGCCCCATTTGACCACGGCGCGCACCTTTCATCGGGTTGCGACCCTGACGAATCGCATCGAGGGCTCTGAACAATCTGATCCCTTGCGGTGTATTCGTAACCGACGCCCAATCAGACAGGATGGGTCTCGTGCGCCTTTTGTTGACCATCCTCCTTGTGACCGCCTCAGCCGTTGTGACCGGCATCTCGGTGGCCGCGCTGCCCTACTACAACGACAAATCGAACGCGCTCGAACCCCTTGTCCTGTTGACGGCGGGCCTCTGGCTATTGTTTGCCCTTGCCGTGATCGCGTTGCGCAAAGTACCCACCCGTCAGGCTATTGCGGTGGTGATTGCCGGGGCGCTCGCCATTGGCGGTGCTGCGCTGTTGGGTCCGCCGAACACCAGCACCGACTCCGCCCGTTACGCGTGGGATGGGATTGTACAAAACGCAGGGCTCTCCCCCTACGAATACGTACCAGCCGACCCTGCCCTGGAGGAGTTGCGCACCGACTGGCTGTTTCCTGCCCCCGTCACCGACGAGAACGAGGAGCCCGATTGTGTGGGCGCTCGGGTGATGACCACCACAGAGGTGGGCACAGGCGAGGTGCTGTGCACCACCATCAACCGGGCAACCGTTCCCACCATTTACCCGCCCACCAGCGAGCTCTTTTTCGCGGGGGTGCGCGCTCTCACCGGCCCCGACCCGCAGTACGCACCCATGCAGGTGGCCGGGTTGTTGATGAGCCTTGCCATTACGGCGATCCTGTTGCACACCCTGCACCGCACCGGACGCGACCCCAGGTGGGCGGCACTGTGGGCGTGGAGTCCACTGGCGGCCACCGAGGGCATCACCAACTCCCACATCGACATTCTCGGCGCACTGTTACTACTGGCGGCAACCGTGCTGGTCGCTTCCGGTCGCCGGGTCGTTGGGGCGATCGCGCTTGGCGCCTCCATTGCCACCAAGTTGATTCCCGTGATTGGGGCGCCTGCGCTTCTCGGCAGACGGCCCTGGGCGCTGATCGGGGTGTCGATCATTACCTTTTTGGTTCTCTACATTCCCTATATCCTCACCAGCGGGATTGGGGTGCTCGGTTACCTGCCCGGCTATTTGAGCGAGGAAGGGTACGAGAGCGGAACCCGCTTCATTATGTTGTCTCCGCTCGCGCCGGGGGCATCCGCTCTAATTGTTGCTGCGGTGCTGGTGGCGGTGGCCGGAATTCTCGTCTGGTGGAAAACGGATCCCACTAACCCATATCTGGGGCAGGTGGTGATGATTGGCGTCACCCTGCTGATCGTCACACCGCGCTACCCCTGGTACGCCCTGCTGTTGGTGCCGATGATCGCGATGACCGGCCGCTGGGAATGGTTAGCGGTGCCACTCGCCCTGACCGAGAGATTGCTGATCAGTGACGTCGTTTTGGCCCGATTCAGCGTCGGTGCAGCGATCATCCTTATTGTGGGTATGAGCCTGTACCGCTATCGACTCAACCGCGCGACAACCTCAGCCCCTAGGAGATATACCTGATGGCAGCCACAAATTCTTCAGCAACCCCCACCGTTTTTGTTCTCTACGGAGCAACGGGTGATCTCGCCAACCGAATGGTGTTGCCCGCGTTTTTCCAGCTCGCTATTCACGACCTTTTACCGGAGCAGTGGATTCTGGTGGGCAACGGGCGGGGCGATGTCTCGCATGAGAACTTCCGCGAGCAAGTAAAAGAGGCCCTCACCGAGTACGGTCCCGCTCCCGAAGACGGACCGTGGGAGACCTTCAGCGCTAACCTCCGCTTTGCCGGCGGTGGGTTTACCAGCGATGACCCCGGAAGCCTCCTCGATGTTCTGGAGGAAGCAAAGTCCGAGTTGGGCGATTCTGCGCAGTACATTCACTACCTGGCGATTCCGCCCACCGCTTTCATCGAAACCACTGAAGCCATTGGCGCGCACAACGTAGCCGAGGGCTCTCGGGTGGTGTACGAAAAGCCGTTTGGTACGTCCCCTGAAAACTTTCGAAAGTTGGATGCCGCTGTCCACAAGGTTCTCGACGAGAAGCAGGTGTACCGCATTGATCACTTCCTCGGTAAAGAGGGAACCCAGAACCTGCATGCGCTGCGCTTTGGCAACGGTCTTTTTGACGGGGTGTGGAACCGGGACCACGTGCGTGCCGTTCAGATTGATATTCCGGAAACACTCGACATCACCGACCGCGCCGAGTTCTACGACGAGACCGGCGCCTTCCTCGACATGATTGTCACCCACCTGTTTCAGGTGGCCGCCGAGATCGCGATGGAGCCTCCGCTATCGATGGGTGCCGACGATCTGCAGACCGCCCGGGAGTCGGTGATTGCCGCGTTTAGGCCGCTGGCCCACGATGACGTCGTGTTTGGGCAGTTCGAGGGGTACACCGAAACGGAGGGTGTTGCCGATGGCTCCACCACAGACACCTTTGTGGCGGCGAAGCTGTGGATCGATACCGACCGCTGGCGTGGGGTGCCGTTTTTGCTGCGCACCGGCAAACAGCTGGCGGAAAGCGCTCAACAGGTCAGCCTGATCTTCCACACCCCCACCGAAGGGCCACTGGTTGGCCAGAGCCTGCCGCTCGGCAATGTGCTCACCGTTGACCTGACCGGATCCGGGTCGGTGGACCTCAGCGTTGTGGTGAAGGAACCCGGTGCCGACTTCACCCTAACCTCGGCGCAGACCCAACTGCCGCTGGCGGAGACATCCGATACTGATCCGCTTCCTCCTTACGTCAAGCTCATCAGTGACGTCATTGAGGGAGACCGTTCGCTGTTCACCCGCCCGGATGGATTGGCCGAAGCGTGGGAGGCCATCGCGCCGATTCTCGATTCACCGCCAGAGGTTCTGCCCTATGAGCGCGGATCCTGGGGGCCAGAGGCCGCGTCTGCTCTGGCGGACCCCTACGGCTGGCTGCTGCGCTAGCTGGGAGCCGGCTGAGAAATGTAACGGAAATATAACGGAAGCAATCCATTCCAATCCGTTTGTGTGAGGGGTACCGAACTCCTATCAACACCGACAGTAACCCTCACACAAAGGATTGAAATTATGCGCAAGTTCAACAAGCTCGCCGTTAGCCTCACCACTGCAGGAATCCTCGTCGCTGGCCTCGCCGCCTGCTCGAGCACCGGCGCCTCGACGGAAACCCCGTCCTCCTCTTCTTCCGCGTCGACCACGCCTGAGCCGCTGGCATCGATCCCCGCCCTGGCCGGCGTTGACACCCAGGTCACCCTCGACGCTGGCTTCGTTGAAGCCCTCACCACCTTGGGCCTCACCCCCGGCGTGATTGGTGGAGCAAGCCTCACCGACGGTGTCCTTGCCTTCCCGATCACCGGTGGAAACGTGGATTACTACGACCCCGAAGAGTCCTACCGTCCCTACGTTCAGGGCTCCATCGAGCACGATGGCTCCGGCATCTCTCTCACCGCTGGTGAGACCGTTGTTGAGCTGACCGACTTCGAGATCGACCCCGGCACCTCGCAGCTATTCGGCACCGTCACCGCCAACGGTGAAGAAGTTGGCCAGGACATCTACATCTTCAACCTCGACGGTTCAACCCTGAACCCGCTTGAGGAAGACGCTGACGGCAACGCTGTTCTTGAGGGCACCACCGTTCTCATCAGCCCGGACGCCGCTGAGCTGCTTAACACCACCTTCGGCACCGACGCTGTCACCGACGAGCTCGTTGTAGGCATCGCCAAGATCACCGCTGCTGCCGAGTAATCGGTTCGTAACCTCCCCGAGAGGGTGAAGTCAGTTCAGGTGTTCTGAAGTCACACGAAGGCCCACCGCGCAATTGCGAGGTGGGCCTTTCCTCGTGGCACCGGTGAACTCCGTCCCCCATTCGGGGCATCCTTATAGACGTAACTAACCGAAAGTACGGACCTAGCATGCGAGAGGACGGCACTGCCTAATGTCGATTTCGCACCGGCCAACCCCACGCGTCGCGCATCCGGCAGTCGTGCCCCTCGTTGTTGGGCTATTGGGACTTACCATTTCCCTCGTGGGGATCGGCACTCCCTCGCTCTGGTACGACGAGACCGCCACCGTGATCTCCGCTACTCGGTCCTGGTCGCAACTGGGCGACATGATCCTGAACGTCGACGCAGTGCACGCGCTGTACTACGCGATGATGCACCTGATCTTTGATGCGGTCGGGTACTCCCCCCTCAGCCTCCGCATTCCCAGCGCAATTGCCGTGGGGGTCACCGCCGCGCTCACGGTTGTGTTGGGCAGACAGCTGGGCAGTGGGCGATTTGCACTCCTCGCTGGAATCACGGTGTGCCTGCTCCCCCGCACCACCTGGATGGGAACCGAGGGCCGCTCCTACGCCATCACGGCGGCGTTGGCCGTCGCCCTCACCATCGTTCTGGTGAGGGCCATCCGCAATTCGGCCAGGCGCTGGTGGTGGTTGTACGCCGCCCTGGTTGTGCTGTCCTGTGTGATGTTCCTCTACTCGGCACTAATTGTTGTTGCGCACACCCTCACCATGCTGATCTGGTGGGTGAGCAAGCGGGCACCAATTTCAACGATCCGCCGCTTTGTAGTGGCAACGGGCCTTGCCGCCCTGATTACTCTCCCGTTCGCCCTGCTGGTGATGAGCGAGAGTAAACAATTGCACTGGTTGGACCCGCTCGGACGACACACCCCCCGCTTTGTGTTCCAGCAGCAGTGGTTTCTGGATAGCCCCATTTTTGCCGCACTGAGTTGGGCGTTGCTGGTCGTCGGGGCCGCGGTAATGATTCGCGCCGCCGTCACCCGCACCTCTACTCGCACCTCGCCGTCGGCGGCGGCAATTCTTTTGCCAGCGTTAGTGGTGCCGACCGCAGCGCTCTTGCTAACTACCTTGCTGTACCTGCCGATTTACACCCCGCGCTACCTCACCATGTGTGTGCCGTTTGTGGCGCTGACCATGGCGGCGGCGATCGAGGCGGCTACCCGGTTTGTTCAGGCACGAACGCGTGCGTCGGCACGGCGAAGCGCGGTCGGTGTGGCGCTACCCGCCGCTGTGCTGGTGGTGCTCGCGGTACTGGCGCTGCCGCAGGTCATCGCACAGCGGCAACCGTTGGCGAAAGAGGTCTCGTCCTGGTCGCAGGTGGCAGACTTTATTGCCGCCGAACGAGCCGACCTTGGCCCAGACGCCACCACAGCGATTGTGTATGGCAACGTGCAGTATCACCCGTCAGCATCCGCCCGGGTGATTGCCTACTCGTACCCAGACGCCTTCGAGGGCACTATCGATGTCAATATCGGCACCCCGGCGGCTCAAACCGGTGAGCTGTGGGAGACCCGCATCCCACTCGCGGATGGCCTTGACCGTGCGGATTCGGCAGACGCCGTGTATTTCATCACCAGTTTTGCCCGCGACGGGCGCGAGCAAACAACGGCCATACTTGCGCAGGACGGATGGACCGTCACCGAGCAGTGGGAGTTCAGCAAGGTGCACGTAATCCGGTACGACCGGGTTACGCCCCAATAATGCGAGCGCCGTGAACGGGACCAGTAGCCCGCACCACGGAGATGCGTGCTGCGCTAAGTGCAATCTGCAGCTCAAGAGCGCTGTCAAGATCGGCTGCGAGGAACGCAACCGTAGGCCCTGAACCGGAGACAATTCCCGCGAGGGCACCATTGCTTTCGCCAAGCTCAAGCACGGCAGCCAGCGACGGCTCCAGGTGCAAAGCCGGTGCTTGTAAATCGTTGTACAGCGTGTCAGCGAGCATGTGCGGGTCGCCCGCACGCAGCGCCTGCAAAACACCGGGCTCTACCTTGGGCTCGCGATCGGCCGGGTAAATGTCGAGTTTGTGGCGGTCGCGGTGTTTGTCGAGCTCCGCGTAGACGGCGGGTGTACTCAACCCAAAGTCAGCTAGCGCTAACACCCATTGGTATTGCCCCTTCGCCAACGCCGGGCTTAGTTCGTCGCCGCGCCCGGTACCAATCGCTGTGCCACCGGTGAGCGCAAACGGTACATCGGCGCCGAGTTTCGCGGCCAAGCCGAGCATCTCTTCGCGGCTCACCTCGGTACCCCATAGGGCATCACATGCGAGCAGAGTCGCTGCGGCATCCGCTGATCCGCCGCCCATTCCGCCCGTGACGGGAACGTGTTTGTCGATCTCCAACCGCACGCCACCGGTATAGCCGGTGTGGGCGGCGAGAAGTTTCGCGGCCGTAATGGCGATATTGCTGTGATCGGTGGGAACCCGGGACAGGTCAACAGTGCCGGTCACACTGACCGTAAAGTCGCGGGCGGGGTAGGCGCGCACATCTTCGTACAGGGACACCGCCTGGTAGGCGATGGCCACATCGTGGTACCCATCTTCGAGGAGAGCGCCGACTTTGAGGAAGACATTTATCTTGCCCGGCGCCCTCGCGTGAACCATGCTGGGAACGGCCGCGGAGGTCATAACTCCAACCTAGCGGAGCCTCGCGCCGCCATTCACCAAGCCAGCTTCACCTGCGCTGATGAACTACAATGCGCGTACCTCGAGCACCAGAGCCTGCTCCGCTTCCAGCAGCGGCAGGGCAAGCCCCGCGCTGGCAAGCATCCGCCCGGTGAGTTGAATGGGTGTGCCCCACCAGGCCGGTGGCGCATCCTGCATAAACTTCGGCGCAGCACCCACATCAAGCACGGTCACTTCGTACCGTTGATCAGGCTCCAATCCCGGCAGCAGAGTGGGGCCGGGAACGGCGGCTCGTGTTCCTGACAATGCAACAACGGCGAATAGGGCGGATGCCTTATCCGCGGCCACCACACCGTGCACCCAGCGGGTGGGGTCGATCGGATCGGCTCGCACAATAACGCCGCTGTGCAAAAGATCTCGGTGCGCTTTGTACACACCAATCCAGGTGGCGATAGCGGCACGCTCCTCGGCGTTGGCACGGGAGACGTCCCACTCGATTCCGGCGTGACCAAATAAGGCGGTGGCCAGGCGGAAGGCGAGTCCGCTGGTGCGTCCGGTGGTGTGTGCGGTGGCCGCACCGAGGTGCACACCAAGGTATTCGGGTGGAATCAGGGTGGAAGTCCACCGGAAGATGGCTTGACGCTCCAACGGGTCGTTGGTGTCACTGGGCCAGACCCGGTCGGTGCGGGCGAGCACTCCCAGATCAACACGACCGCCGCCTGAGGAGCATGATTCGATCTCGAGCCCAGGAAAACGGCTGCGCAATTCGTCCATCAACGCGTAGGTCGCAAGCGTCTGCGCGTGCGCGGACCCACCCAGCATGTCCCGGTTCTGATCCCATTTGAGATAGGCGATGGGGTACTCGGTGAGCAGGGTGCTGAGCTGAGTGAGAATGTACTCAAACACGGCCGGGTTGGCCAGATCAATGACCTGCTGGAACCGCCATGACAGCGGCGAGCCCTCCCCTGTTGGCAAAATCCAGTCCGGGTGAGCACGCGCCACCTGGGAGTCGGCGCTGATCATCTCCGGTTCTACCCACAGACCGAAGTCCATGCCACGAGACACCACATGATCAATAAGCGGATGCAACCCACGCGGCCACTTCTCCGGGTCTACAATCCAGTCCCCCAAAGCGCGACGGTCGTCGGTACGGCCAAGCATCCAGCCGTCGTCGAGAACAAAGCGTTCAACCCCAACGTCGGCGGCCGCGTCGGCGAGCTCGATCAGGCGGTCTTCGTCGTGGTCGAAGTACACCGCCTCCCAGGTGTTGAGCATGACCTTGCGCGGGGTGAGTTCGGTGGGCCGCACAGCGCGGACATAGCGGTGCAGCTGGGCGGTAAGTCCGTCGAGCCCCTCGGACGAATAGGAGGAGACGATGAGGGGGCTGCGGTAGCTGGCACCGGACTCCAACCGGATCTCCCCCGGCTCCAGCAATTCGCCGCCGCCACAACTGGCAAGTCCGGTGGCGTGAGATTCGGCCCACAGGCGTTGATCACCGCTGAAGGCAATGTGGGTGGCCCACACTTCGCCGGAACGAAACCCAAACCCGGGGGTGCCGGCGACCATCAGGAACGCGGCGTCATGGCCGGTTCGTCCGTGGCGGCTGTCGCGGGTCCAGGTGCCGTCTGCCATGGCCCGACGTTGTGGGGCGCGCTCCTGAGGCCACCGGCCGCTGAAGTCGAGCAGCTCCGCCGCACGCTCAGGCAATGGCAGGGTCGCGTCAAGGGAGGCGAGTGCGAACGGGCTGGTTCCCGTATTGGTGAGCGTGAGGCGCTGGGTCAGTATCGCGTCAGTGGTCAGTTCCAGGTCGATGACCAGGCTCAGCTGGGGGTCCTCCCCCGGCTGGCTGGTAAGGGTGACCCGAACGCGGTTGCCCTGCTGTTCAATTGAGCTAAGAGCGAAGGGGCCGACGCCGGGGAACCTTGGCGCTGTGGCATCCGCACTGTGTCCAGAAATTCCTGGCCTGCCCGAATAACCACTGTGCGATGTCGGCAGCAGGCTAACGCGCAGGGGCACATCAATGGAGCTGGGCCCGACGGCAGGAGACTGGGCGACGGCCAGTGCCTGGAGGTCTTCAGCGCTGAGATCGCCGAGGTCGGGACCCCAGTGAATGATGGTGGGCACGGCC
>DASYMY010000095.1:0-5236 GCA_036008825.1 Glaciihabitans sp. | reverse complement strand
TAGCGAGATTGTCTCGCGCACCAACGGGGACCTGATCGCCCTGTTCAACAGCCCGTGGCGCTTGAAAGCCATCAACCGGGATCACCCCGAATACACGCTCAAATCGTTGGGCGCGTAACCGGCGCTCGAGGTGGGGTGCTCGTCGCGCCCGTGCGGACCGACAGCAGGGGACCGCGTCGGCGGGTGCGCACCTGGTTGACAATGAGGGTCAGCGCGGTCTCCACACCTGCCCGTTCGGCCGCCATCTGTTGGGCGACCAACACGGCCGTGTGCCGGTAGAGCGGGGCAAGGGCTAGCGCTCGTTCTAGTCGGGCTGCGGTCATCCGCCAATACGGGATGGGCGCAGGACCAAGCCCTTTGCGCTGCAGTCGTTTACCCCAGAACGGTTGGTCGGCGATAAACGGCACCACTATTGACGGCACCCCTGCCCGCACGGCCGCGTGAGTTGTGCCACTTCCGCCGTGGTGAATCACCGCGAATGCGCGGGGAAACACGAGGGCGTGGGGAACTGAGTCGACCACCAAAACATCGCTGCCGCGCATATCAGGCGGCACCACAATGCCGCCCCACCCTGTCGCGATGAGGGTGCGCAACCCGCGGGCGCGGGCCGCGGTGATGATGGCGCGCCCGCGGGCAGCGGCGTCTCCTGCGACCATCGAGCCAAACCCTGCGTACACGAAGGGCCCGCCGCGCAAAAACTCGCGCAGTGAAGCATCCGCCGTACTAAAAATGTTGTTGGCGCTGCGAATGGTCTGGGTCCAGGCGCCGGTGATATGGGTACTGTGCGGCCAATCAGCGGGACGCGGCAACAACGTGCGACTGACGGGAACCAGCGACATCACGGGTGGAGTGATCCGTGCCGCTGGCGACAGCGACAGGCCGTTGGCCACGGCGGCGAGTTCGGTCGCGAACATCTGAGAAGCCGACGCAGCCAGGCCGTAGGTGGCGCGATTGAGCACACCCAGGTTGAGACCCATCAGACCTGCGGCCGGAAAATCTCGTGTGGGGGTGAGTACCGGCACAATCTCCGCGAGGATGTGCGGCACGCCGAGAGCTGCCGCGGCCAGCGGGGCTGAGAGCACCTTCGGGTGATACACAATCACGTGGGGACGGAAGGCGACGCTTTCCCTCGCGGCGGTGATCAGCATCTCGCGTGTTGCCGGTCGGATCGAGCTGCGGAACGTTCGAATCGTCGCCAGGGGCGAGACACCTTGGGTCGCGATGAGGCCGGCGAAGTTGATGTGGAGGCTGACGGTGTCGATTCCGCTTGTGTCCACATCACTACCGTCGGGAAGCGCAACGCGCACAATATGCCCTTCCGCTACCGCCTGGCGGGCGAGGGCAATAAACGGTTCAACGTCTCCGCGTGTGCCCGCGGTTAACAGCATTATTCGCATAACGGCGAGTCTTGCCCGGTGAGTCGTGTTGCACCAGAACCACCCGTCCGTGGTGGTAGCTGGCGGTGCAGGGCTACTCTTAGGGGATGCCTATTTTCACCAAGCTGCCCAGAATCACGCGGGGCACGCGAGCGGTGTTGGCAGGATGAGTTTGCGGAATAACCGCGGGGCGCAGTTCCTCAAGCCACCTTCTACCGAGAGATATACCTGTGTCGAATAAGACGTTTGACTCCGACAACTCGGGCCGTACGCCTTTTCTTGAGCGGTTCGTTCAGACCATCACGCAGGACACCGTCGGCGGAATCCTGCTGTTGGCAGCGACAGCCCTGGCGTTGATCCTTGCCAACTCTCCCTTGGCCCCCAACTATGAGGCCGTCCGCGACTTCACCTTCGGCATCGAAGCGTGGCACCTGAACCTCAGCGTTGGCGCGTGGGCCGCCGACGGACTGCTGGCCATCTTCTTTTTTGTGGTGGGACTCGAGCTCAAAGAAGAATTTGTTGCCGGCGCACTGCGCAGCCCCAAAGCCGCCGCCGTTCCCATCGCAGCAGCAGTGGGCGGAGTCATCCTTCCCGCTGTCATTTATGTATGGATTAATGCGGATGCCGGTGCCGATGCTTTGCGCGGATGGGCCATTCCCACCGCGACAGACATTGCTTTCGCGGTGGCCGTTATTGCCGTGGTTGGCAAGTTCTTACCGCCAGCGCTGCGCACCTTCCTGCTGACGCTCGCCATCGTTGATGACCTCCTGGCGATCAGCATTATCGCCATCTTCTACACCGACGAGATCGCGTTTGTTCCCCTGGCCGCCGCGGCCCTGCCGCTGGCCCTCTTTGCGTTTGCGGTACAGCGCGGAGTGCGTGCCTGGTACATTCTGATTCCCCTCGCCGTCGCAACGTGGGCGCTTGTACATGCCTCCGGAATTCACGCAACCGTCGCCGGTGTGCTGCTGGGCTTTATGGTTCCTGTTTTTGCGCGCAAACGTGCCCGCGTGCAGACCGACACCGACTCCCGCGGCGAACCGGTCTACTCGGGACTAGCCGGCCATTTTGCCCACAAGTGGAGCCCCGTCTCGATGGGCTTCGCCGTTCCTGTCTTCGCCTTTTTCTCCGCCGGGGTGACCATTGGCGGCCTTGCCGGTCTACGTGAGTCCCTCACCGACACCGTCGCGCTCGGCATCATCGTCGCCCTCGTTGTGGGCAAATCGGTGGGTATCACCACCACCACCTTCTTGGTAACCCGCATTCCCGGGCTGGTGATGGACAAAACCATCAAGTGGCCCGACCTGATCGGGATGTCGTTTGTCGCGGGAATCGGCTTCACCGTCTCCCTCCTGGTGGGCGAGCTGGCCTTTGGGGTGGGCAGCGAAGCCGATGAACACGTCAAAATTGGGGTGCTTCTTGGCTCCCTCTTCGCGGCCATCATTGGCGCAGTGATTCTGGTGATCCGCAACCGGCGCTACGAGAAAATTGCGCTTGGCCGCGATAACGATAGCGAGCTCGACAACGTCTAACCGCCGAGGGGAACCGCGCTGCAGGACCTTCTTACCTAGCGGCCTGAGCGTTCGAGTGCTTGAGTGGCGGCATGAGCTCAGAGCCGGAAGCCGCGGGTGAAGACATCCGCCCAGAAATTCCGTATCAGCATGCAAATGAACCACACCGAGGTGGCCTGGCGCAGCGGTTGAACTGGTTGCGGGCGGGAGTGCTTGGCGCCAATGACGGCATCGTCTCGGTTGCGGCCATTGTGATGGGTGTTGCTGGAGCAACAACGGCGACCGCTCCCCTGCTGACGGCGGGCGTTGCGGGGCTGGTGGGTGGGGCGATTTCAATGGCCCTCGGCGAATACGTGTCGGTGAGCAGTCAGAGCGATAGCGAGAAGGCGCTTATCGCCAAGGAGACTCGGGAGCTGGCGGAACTACCGGACGAGGAACTCGACGAGCTCGCCGGCATCTACGAGTCGAAGGGACTCTCACCCAGCACAGCGCGGCAGGTCGCAATCGAGCTGACCGAGAATGACGCACTCACCGCACACCTATTTGCCGAACTGAACATCGACCAGGAGGACGTGGTCAGTCCGTGGCATGCTGCATTCGCTTCCGCCCTGGCCTTTGTGGTGGGCGGGGCGCTGCCGTTGATTGCCATTCTGCTGCCGCCCGAACCGTTGCGAGTGCCGGTTACCTTTGTGTCTGTACTTATTGCTTTGGCGATTACGGGGCACCTTGGCGCGCACGTGGGTGGAAGCTCGCGGCGGAAGGCCATGCTGCGGGTGGTGATTGGTGGGGCGCTAGCCCTCGCGGTGACCTACGGCATTGGGGCACTGCTCGGCACAACGGGCGTCGTCTAAGCGTGAACGCTTGCGCTTTCTATACCCCCGGGGGTATAGTCGGAACGTGATTAACTCCGACTCACCCAGCACTGACTCACCCGCCCCGCCGACCACCATCATCGTGGGAGGAGTTGCCGGCGGTATGTCGGCCGCCACCCGGTTGCGCAGGCTCGACGAGTCCGCCCAGATTGTGGTGTTCGAAAAGGGCCACTACGTGTCCTTCGCCAACTGCGGCCTGCCCTACTACGTTGGTGGAGTTATTCAGGACCGGGCGTCACTGCTACTGCAGACCCCCGACTCGCTCGCCAGCCGGTTTCGCCTCGATGTACGTGTTGACCACGAGGTCACCGCCATCGACAGGGATGCATCCACCGTCAGCGTCACCAATACCCTGACCGGCGAAAAAAGCACCCACCACTACGACCGACTGATTCTTGCCGGCGGGGCGACCACGCCCTATCAAGCCGAGGGCGCGATCCCCACCCACACACTGCGGTCGATCGACGATGTCGACCACATCACCTCGACGCTCAGCAGCCTGGGTCGTACGGCATCCGCTGTGGTCATTGGTGGTGGCTTTATTGGGCTGGAAGCGGTTGAGAACCTCGTGGGGCGTGGCCTTCACGTCACGCTCGTGCAGCGCGGCGCCCAGGTGATGAGCCCGTTGGACCCCGAAATGGTCGCCCCCGTGACCGCACATCTGCGAGCGCAGGGCGTGGACGTGCGGGTAGACAGCACTGTCGCGAGCGCGGCCGACGGAATAGTGGAGCTCAGTGACGGCTCCCGCGTTAACGCTGACCTCGTGATTGAGGCGCTGGGTGTGCACCCCGACACCCGGCTGGCGAAATCTGCGGGTCTGCGCATCGGCGCCAGCGGCGGTATTGCCGTTGACGATGCGCAACGCACCAGCGACCCCCGAATTTATGCGGTGGGTGACGGCGCCGAGAAGGTTGACGCCATCAGCGGCGAAGGCACCCTTGTCACCATGGCGGGCCTCGCCAACCGGCACGGCCGTGCGGCCGCCGACAGCATCGCCGGCACCGTCACACCGGCACCCCCAGCGCTTGGCACCGCAATTGTTGGGGTGTTTGACCTCACGGTGGCTATGGTCGGCTGGAGCGAAAAACGCCTGATCGAGGCCGGTCGCCCCTACCGCGCCATCCACACCCATCCGGCCTCGCACGCCGGCTACTACCCGGGTGCTGAGTCCATGGCCATCAAGCTACTGGTGGATCCGGACACCGATACCATCTTGGGCGCTCAAATCGTGGGCGGCGAGGGTACAGACAAACGCATCGACGTTCTCGCGGTGGCGATGACGGCCGGGCTAACGGCATCCGCCCTCTCGTTGTTGGAGTTGGCGTACGCACCGCAGTATGGTTCAGCAAAAGACCCCATCAACCATCTCGGATACGTGGCAGAGAACCTAGCAACCGGCACGACCGCGAGTGTGCAGTGGCATGAACTTGCCGCCGAGCGTGAGGCCGGCGCCGTACTCATCGATGTGCGAAGTGCT